>JAITMN010000222.1 GCA_031277355.1 Nevskiaceae bacterium
ATGGACCCGCAACAACACGCGCTCACCTACGCCCGGTTGAATCTTCACTCCGACAGCCGGTGGACGCAGGACGTGACGCTCACCGCCTCCTGGCAGCAAAGCCTCGAAGGACGCAACGCGCGCCGCAATGGCAGCGCCATCCAAACGCGCGAAGAAGACAAGATCAATACGCTGGGCTTCTCCGCCGATGTTTTCTCCAGACTCAACGACTACTGGACGGCAAACTCCGGCATCGAGCTCTATCACGACAAGGTGAACAGCGCAAAACACGACTTCGACACCGCAACCGGCGTCGCTGGCCCCGCCGTGCGCGGGCTTTATCCCGACGACTCGCGTTACGGCAATTACTCGCTGTACACGCTGAGTCACTTCAACTTCAATCAATGGGTGATCGACGCCGGACTGCGCTTCAATACCTTTGACATCCGCATCAAGGACGTCACGCTGGGAGACGTGAAGATCACTCCCTCGGCGCTGGTGGCGAACGCGGCGGTGATGTACAAGATTCTGGATAACCAGAGTCTGTATCTGTCTTACAGCAGCGGCTACCGCGCGCCCAATGTGGATGACATGGGCACGCTGGGCATCGTGGATTTCCGTTACGAAGTGCCCGCATCAAACCTGAAACCAGAGCAGTCGCAGAACATCGAGGCGGGCTACAAGCTGCAAACCGGGAGGGTGAGTCTCGCGCTGGCGGCCTACCACATGGATTTGTCCAACATCATCACCCGCGTGGCGACGGGCGATCAAATCGATGGCTACACGGTTTATCGAAAGGAAAATTCGCAGTCGTCCTACATCCGCGGCTTCGAAGCCGAGTTCTCGCTGGCCGCCACGGAGAACCTGAACTTCAGCGGTGGCGTTGCCCATGCCTACGGACAAAACACCAGCGCCGATGAACCGATGCGCCGTATTCCGCCGTTCAACGGCCGGCTGATGAGCGAGTACCGCACGGACAAGTGGTTTGCCGCCGCAGAGTTCCGCTTTGCCTCCTCACAGACAAGACTGGCGCAAGGAGATATCGACGACAACCGCATCGGCCCCAACGGCACCGCCGCATGGCAGGTGGTGAATCTCTACGCCGGCTACAGGTTCTCGCAATTGCACATCAATGCCAGTCTGCAAAACATTTTCGACGAGGATTACCGCATGCACGGCTCCGGCATCAATGGCGTCGGGGCAAGCGCGTGGATCGAAGCCAGCATGGAGTTTTAAAAAACGCCGCCATCACTCCCGCACACTGCCACCGGCGTGCAATCCCTGAGACGCACGCGGCTGCACCAGCAGCTTGTCGATGACGAGGCCATCCATGTCCACCACTTCCACGGCAAGATCACGCCACGCCAGGCGCTCGCCGGCCACCGGCAATCGTCCCAGGTGCCAGAGCACGAAACCGGCCATCGTGTTGTAGTCATCGCGTGCGAGGTCTTTGCGGGCCAGCGCGCGTTCGGCGTCTTGCACCAGCACATGACCGTCCATCAGCCAACTGCCGTCTTCGCGCTGCACGATGCTGGCCGCATCGCGGCTGCCCATCTCCGGCATCTCGCCGGCAATCGCCTTCAATATATCCGCAGGCGTCACCACGCCTTCGATGCCGCCGTATTCGTTCGTCACCACACCCAGATGCACATTGGAACGGCGGAAGGTTTCCAGCAGCTTGAAGATCGAGATGCTTTCCGGAACGTGCAGCGGAGATTGCACATCCACATCCAGATCGAGGTGACCACGATGCAACGCCTCGCCCAAGCTTGCCAGCGTGATCACGCCGATCAACTGTTCCAGTTCGCCACGGCACAACAGAAAACGCGCATGCCCGCTGCGACGAGCCTCATCCCATAACGTGGTCAATGGCTCACCGGCGTCGAGCCACAGGATGTCGCCGCGCGGCACCATGATCGAGTCGATGCTGCGATCGGCAAGGCCGAGCACGGAATCAATCATCTCGGCTTCATGGCGATGCAGACCGCCCTTGCGCAAACCTTCGGCGGCCAGCGCGCGCACGTCGTCGTCGGTCACGGAATCCTGCGATGCACTGGGCTTGGGCAGCAGCGTCAGTATCGCGTCGGTGGAACGCTGCAACAGCCACACCACCGGCGCGCCCAGCAGCGCGATGAACTGCATCGGCACCGCAACGATCATCGCCCAACGATCGGCATGCGCCAGCGCCAGACGCTTGGGCACCAACTCGCCCAGCACCAGCGAGAAGTAGGTCATCACCACGACAATGGCGCCGAAGGCCAGCTCTCCGGCCCAGGGCGCAGCGGCGGGGATGCGGCGGATCACCTCGGCCAACTGCGCCGAATACGCCGCGCCGGAATACACGCCGGTGAGGATGCCCACCAGCGTGATGCCGATCTGCACCGACGAGAGCATCCGCGTGGGGTCTTTCAGCAACGCCAGCGCCGCGCGCGCCCCGCGATGCCCCTGCTCGGCCAACGCGCGCAGCCGCGTCTGCCGAGCCGACACCAACGCCAACTCAGCCGATGCGAACAGGCCATTCAAAAAAATCAGCCCCAGGATGACCGCGGCGTCATGCATGCACGCTACCAGTAAAGCTGGCATGATACCGCGTATCAGGAAAACCCCCAGCGTGCGCCCCCTTTTCAACCCGGATACGCCCACCTGGAAGGTCTTTCTGATCTTCCTCGGGCCGCTGCTGCTCTCCAACATCCTGCAATCGCTGTCCGGCACGCTGAACAGCGTGTTTCTCGGCCACATGATCGGCGTCAGCGCGCTGGCGGCCGCCTCGGCGTTCTTCCCGATGATGCTGTTTCTCATCAGCTTCATCATGGGCCTGGGCTCGGGCTCCTCGGTGCTGATCGGCCAAGCCTGGGGCGCACGTGAACCCGAGCGCGTGCGCGAAGTGGCCGGCACCACGCTGACCTGCGGCCTGATCGGCGGCGCAACGGTGGGGCTGCTGGGCGCGCTGTTCGCGCCACAACTGCTCGCGATGCTGCGCACGCCGCCCGACATCCTGCCGATGGCCATCCCCTATGCGCGCGTGATGCTGGCGTCGATGCCGCTGCTGTTCGTGTTCCTGCTGCTCACGTCGATGCTGCGCGGCGTCGGCGACACGGTAACGCCGCTGTATGCGCTGATCGTCTCGACGCTGGTGGGGCTCATCGTCACGCCAACGCTGATCGCAGGCTGGATCGGCCTGCCGCGACTGGGCGTGATCGGCCCGGCCGGCGGCGCCATCGCTTCGTTCGTGCTGACGCTGGCGTGGCTGTCGTGGCATCTGCATCGCAAGGGCCACACGCTGGCGCTCGATGCGAAGCTGCTGCGCCATCTTCACATCAACGGTCCCATTCTGCGGCAGGTGCTGCGCATCGGCGTGCCCACTGCGATGCAGATGGTGATCATGTCGCTGGCCGAAGTGGCGTTGCTGAGCATCGTGAACGGCTTTGGCTCCGACGCCACCGCCGCTTATGGCATTGGCAATCAGGTGCTGGGCTATGCGCAGTTTCCGGCGATGTCGATTGCCATTGCCGCGTCGATTCTCGGCGCGCAGGCCATCGGCGCGGGTCAGCTCGATCGTCTGGGTTCGATCACGCGCACCGGCATCCTGATCAACATCGTCGTCACCGGCTCGCTGCTGCTGCTGGGCTATCTGTTCGCGCGGCCCATCATCGGCATGTTCACCACGCACCATGAAACCACCGACATCGCAATGCGGCTGCTGTACATCGTGCTGTGGAGCACGCTGGCCTTTGGCGCTGCGGCGGTGATCTCCGGCGTGATGCGCGCCAGCGGCACGGTGATGGCGCCGGTGCTGCTGTCGATCGGCGCGATACTGCTGGTGGAAGTGCCGGTGGCGGTGCTGCTGAGCCGCCGCATTGGCCTCGATGGCGTGTGGATGTCGTGGCCGTGCGCGTTCATCGCGATGCTGGTGTTCCAGTCGCTTTACTACCGGCTGGTGTGGCGCAAGAAGAAGATCGAGCGGATACGCTAAAACGTGGATGGCCGTGGACGTTACCACAGCCTTTGGCTTCACTGATCAAGAGGCATTCAGCCATCCCTGCGCCACGGCATATTCAAGCTTTTCCATGAACCACGAATATATCTCCGGACTTTCAGTTTCCATGAACTGATGCATCTTCAAAATCTGATTTTTGTGTATCCCGTTCTCCCGCCAACTCCGGCCTTCGCTGGCGATGTTGTGAAGGAAGGGCAATAGTCGATCGATGACTTTCAGCAGCCTTGCTTCCTTGCTCTTTCCTGCTTCCTGCTCTTCCCAAAGCTCTGCCAAATTTCCAATCGGATTTCCGGGGTGTTGGGTCAATGTCGTTATGCTTTCGCGCTCTTTGATGTGAGCATCGGCTCTGTTGGGGCTGTAGAGGAAGGTGTCGCCTGCGCCGATCTCGCCAAGGTCGTGGACCAAGGCGAGTTGGATCAGCTTGAGGAGATCGAAATCGTCCTGTAGTTGCTCCGCAAAGGCCCAGCAGGCTATTGCCAGATGCCAGGAGTGCTCGGCGGAATTCTCGACACGTTCTCCACGGTTTATATAAGAGCGTCGATTTACGGATTTCAGGGCATCAAACTGGAGGAGAAAATCGGCTATCTGAGAGATATTGCTGTGCGCGTATCGGGTGGGGGATGGCATACCGCATACATTCCTTTTATAGAGGCACCAGACTTCTTGAGCCTAACGGCCGATTTGCAGCAGCGGCGCGGCCTTGGTCAACGTGGTCCACACGCCCCAGAGCAACGGCAGTCCCACCGCAAGCCAAGCGAGCGCAACGGCCCATGTGAAGCGCGGCGCTTGCAGCGGCGGCGCATCGACGCTCGATGTGCGCGCAACGTCACCAGCTTCGTTCACGCGAGCAGCCGCCTCATGCGCCTTCTCCCGTTCCGCCGTCAGTTCCGCATCGCTCATGAAATACCGCTCATTCACCGGACGCACCAGCAGATTGCACACCAAACCAATCAGCAGCAATCCGGCCAGCAGATACAGCGTGATGTTGTACGCCTGCGCCGCAGGCACGCCGCGCGCAAGCTGGTATTCGCGGATGTAGTTCACGACCACCGGCCCGAGTATTCCCGCCGCCGACCAAGCCGTGAGCAAGCGGCCATGAATCGCGCCCACATGCTGCGTGCCGAACAGATCGGCCAGATACGCGGGGATCGTTGCAAAGCCGCCGCCGTACATTGTGAGAATCACGCAGAAGATCACGACGAACAGCGCCACATTGCCCGCCGCGCCCACCGACGGCGCTGCGGCATACAGCACCAGGCCCAGCAGAAAGAACACCGTGTACGTGTTGCGCCGGCCGATCACATCGGAGAACGAAGCCCAACCGATGCGCCCGGCGATATTGAACAGCGATAGCAGCCCCGCGAACGCGGCGGCAATCGTCGCCACCTGCGCACGCGCATCGCTCGACAAGGCCGACAGCGCTTCAACACCACCAAGCAATCGCCCGCCGAACACCTCCTGCAACATCGGCGAGGCCATACCCACCACACCAATGCCGGCGCTGACGTTCAGACACAGCACGGCCCACAGCAGCCAGAACTGCGGCACACGCAGCACCTTTTCCACATGCACATGCCGCGAAGTTTTCAGCTTCGATGCGGCGGCGGGCGGCGCACGCCAACCCGCCGGTTGCCAACCCGCAGGCGGCACGCGATAACCAAAAGCACCAGCCAGCATCGCAATCAGATACAACCCCGCCATCACCAGCAACGTGGCCGCAACGCCGACGTTCTGCGGCGTGGCAAAGCGCTGCATCAGCAGGTCCGCGAGCGGTGCGCCGATCATCGCGCCACCGCCAAAACCCATGATGGCAAGGCCGGTGGCCATGCCGCGCCGGTCGGGAAACCACTTGATCAGCGTGGACACCGGCGAGATGTAACCCAAACCCAGACCAAACCCGCCGATCACGCCCGCGCCCAGCCACAGCAGCCACAGTTGATGCCACTGCACACCCAACGCACCGAGCACAAGACCGCCGCACCAGCACAGCGCCGACACGACACCGGCCTTGCGCGGCCCAGCCGTTTCCAGCCAATGACCAAACAGCGCGGCAGAGGAACCCAGCACGACGAAGAACAGCGTGAACGTCCAGCCCAGCATCGTCACCGGCCAGTCGCAGCGCGTGCTCCACAGCAACGTGAACCAATGCGCCGATTCGCAGCTTTGCGCATGATCGATGCCGATGGCGCGCGACAGCGGCAGCCAGAACACGCTGAAGCCATAGGCCATGCCGATGCACAGATGTATTGCCAGCGCCGCCGGCGGAATCAGCCAGCGATTGAAGCCGGGGCCGGCAATCGTGCGCGACTTATCGAGGATGCTGCCGTTGACGGTCGTTATCATTGCGTTCAAGTCCCCTCAAACATGCAGGCAGTTTATATGAAGCCCCGGCCAACCTTTCGCGGCGTTGTGATGCAAAAGCCAGTGAAGATGACCGCCGTATCCGGCAACGCCAAGGGTCCGCCGAAGATTCGCGTGGGACGGGAAACGTCGGGGCGCAGCGGCAAGGGGGTGTCGGTGATTTCGGGCTTGCCGCT
>JAITMN010000238.1 GCA_031277355.1 Nevskiaceae bacterium
GATCGCGGCATGGAGGCCACGCCGCTGATTGCCGATGGCGTGATGTATGTGTCCACCAGTTGGTCGCGCGTGTTTGCGTTCGATGCGAAAACCGGCGCGTTGAAGTGGGGCTACGATCCGCAGGTCGATGGTCAGGTTGGAAGAGATGCTTGCTGCGATGTGGTCAATCGTGGCGTGGCGCTGTGGAACGGCAAGGTATACGTCGGCGCGCTCGACGGGCGGCTCATCGCGCTCGACGCCGCCACAGGCAAGCAAGTGTGGGAAGTGCAGACCACCGACAAAGACTGGCCCTACACGATCACCGGCGCACCGCGCGTTGCCAAAGGCAAAGTGCTGATCGGCAATGGCGGCGCTGAATTGGGCGTGCGCGGTTTCATCTCGGCCTATGACGCGGAGACCGGCGCGCTGAGTTGGCGCTTTTACGTTACGCCGAATCCGCAAGGCATGCCCGATGGCGCAGCCTCTGATGCGGTGCTGGCCGAGAAAGCCGCACCCACCTGGTTCGGCGAAGGCTGGAAGCAGACTGGCGGCGGCGGTACGGTATGGGATGCGATCACTTATGATCCGGTCACCGATCTGGTGTATGTGGGCACGGGCAATGGTTCGCCGTGGAGTCATCAGGCTCGCTCGGATGGCAAGGGCGACAATCTGTTCCTCTCGTCCATCGTTGCATTGAAGATCGACAGCGGCGAATACGTTTGGCACTACCAGACCACGCCCGGCGATTCCTGGGACTACACCGCCGTGCAACACATCATGACGGCGGATTTGACCATCGACGGTCAAAAGCGTCATGTGGTGATGCAAGCGCCGAAGAATGGTTTTTTCTATGTGATAGACGCGGCCAGCGGGCAGTTGATTTCGGCGCAGAAATACTCGGCGGTGAACTGGGCCGAGCGCGTGGATTTGACGACCGGCAGGCCGGTGATCAATCAAGCCGCGCAGTATTTGCGCGGCACGGCGTCGAAGTTGTCGGTGGGCCCCAACGGCGGTCATGTGTGGCATCCGATGGCGTTCAATCCCGACGAGGGGTTGGTCTACATCCCCGCGATGCGCGGCACGTTCGTTTACAAGAACGATCCGAACTGGACCTTCGTGCGTGGTCGCTGGAACATCGCGCAGGATGGCGGGTTCACCGGCGGATATAACCCGCCCGTGGCGAAGCTGTCTTCGGCGGGCGAGGCCGAGCTTGCGAAGATGCCGCCTGAGGGTGGCTATCTGCTCGCGTGGGACCCGGTCAAGCAGCAGGCTCGATGGGTGCTTCAACAGCAGCAGAGCTGGAACGGCGGTGTGCTGGCGACGGGCGCAGGTCTGCTGTTCGCGGGCGCGGATAAAACCTTCAACGCCTACGATGCGAAGACCGGCGACAAACTCTGGACGGATCAAACTGCCGCAGTGGTGATGGCAGGTCCTGCCACGTATGAAATCGACGGTGAGCAGTATGTGGCGGTGACGGTGGGTTATGGCGGTTCCAATGCGATGATCGGTGGCCGCTATCCGCGGCGTCCCGGTCGTGTGTATGTGTACAAACTCGGCGGCACGGTGAAGGCGCCGGAGTTTGCGGAGTTCGTGCCCAATCCGCCGCTCGATCTGACGAAGGTCACTGCGTCCACGGGCAATGTGGCGCATGGTGCGCAGTTGACGGATCAGTGGTGTCTGTCGTGCCACATCGGCGGCATCTACACGCCGGACCTCACGCGCTCGCCACGCATCACGACGGCGGAGTTGTTCCGCGAAGTGGTGCACGATGGCGCATTGCGCGCACGCGGCATGGCGAACTTCTCGCAGTGGTTGAGCGCACAGGATGTGGAAGACATCCGCGCGTACTGGCTGGCGCAGGCGGCTGACGCGCAGAAGTAGTCGCACGCGAGGGCATTCGCGCGCATGGGTCGCCTCATGCGCGCGTAAACGGGTTGATCAGCGGTATGCCGAAAGACCTGAAATCTGCGAGATTTCGTGTGGCCAGTGTGAGCTTGTGTACTCGCGCGGTGGCCGCGATCATTGCGTCTTCATATAGCGTGTCGGAATGGCGGTGCATCAGTCGCGCCCAGACGCGGAACGCTTCGGCGCCCATCGGCAATACGTTGTAAGCGCCTACCAATGACTCCAGCCAGAGTTCCAGTTCTTGCGCTTTGGCTGAATTCTGTTCACGTGTGATTTCAATGCCGGCCTGGATTTCTGCGATAGTGACCGCCGACAGATAAATCTGCGTATCAGATAGCGGCTTGAACCAAGCCAGCACGGCGCCATGCGGTTTCGGCTTGCGCAGTTCCGACACGACATTGGTGTCGAGCAAGTACACGGCACTTACCGTGCTGTGATGAACGTGCGCCGTCGCGCCCGGCCTCGCGCCGGAATGGGCAACTCGGCGCGGGCGTTTGGCGATGACAGCAGTTCCTTCAGCGAGGGGCGCGCCACGGCTTGCAAACGTCGCCACTGCTCGGCCGAAACCAATACCGCAGTCTCCACGCCTCGTTTGGTGACGGCTTGCGGGCCATCGCTCAGGCAGCTTTCCAGTAATTCGCTGAACCTTGCTTTGGCGTCTTGTACCGGCCAAGTCTGCATGGCGCATACCTTGATCTGACTAGATGAATGACCAGTTTAGCAAACATCGGAAGGGCGGGGTTGATTTCCCGTCGATCCGCCGCATCTTGGTAAAATTCGCACCATCATCCCGTTCATCCATTCATTGGAGTTCTGACCATGACCATTGCCATTACCGGAGCCACGGGCCAGCTTGGCCGCCTCGTCATCGAAAAGCTCAAGCAAAAAGCCAACGCCGCCGACATCGTCGCGCTGGCGCGCAATCCCGCCAAGGCCGCCGATCTGGGCGTGCCGACGCGCACCGCCGATTACACGCAGCCGGCAACGCTGGATGCTGCGCTCGCCGGCATCGACACGCTGCTGTTGATTTCAGGCAGCGAAATCGGTCAGCGCATTGCGCAGCATGCCAACGTGATCGCGGCGGCGAAGAAGTCTGGCGTCAAGCGCATCGTCTACACCAGCTTGCTGCGGGCCGATACCTCTTCGATCAGCCTTGGCATCGAGCACCGCCAGACTGAAGCCGATCTGAAGGCTTCCGGCATCGCCTGCACCATTTTGCGCAATGGCTGGTACAACGAGAACTACGCGGGCGCGATCACGCAGGCGCTTGCCAGCGGCGCGTTTCATCACGCCACCGGCAAGGGCCGAATTTCATCGGCTGCGCGCGC
>JAITMN010000277.1 GCA_031277355.1 Nevskiaceae bacterium
CCCGCATTGCGCGCATAGGCGATCAATTGCTGCGGCAAGCCGGTGGACGACATCGCCATGTTCACGATGAACAAACCCATCAGCAGCAGCAACAGACTGCCATCCACCTCGCGCAGCAGGTCTCTGGACTCCACATGACGGCTGATCAGCAGCAGGCTGGCCCCGCCCAATGCGATCAGCACATGCGGCCAGTCGGTGAAGATGAACGCAACGATCACTGCGGTGGTAACGAGGGACGCCTTCACCGCAGCCGGAACATCCAGATGAATGACCACCGGCGCGGGGGCAGGCGCAGCCGGCGGCGTCTGCGCCGTTTCAGATGACATCGACGCGCCCACTGCGGGCGCTGCTGCGGACGCCGCCGCCCCCCGCGCCGCCTCCACCCCCGGCAAATGCCAGCGCCCGCGATAAATCATCACCACCACGCCCCAGATCACCGGCAGCCCAAGCAACGCAGGCAGCGCCGTTGCGCGCGTGAACTGCGTGAACGACAGATCGAGCATCTCCGCCACCACCATGTTCTGCGGGCTGCCGATCAGCGTGGCCGCGCCGCCGATGTTCGTGGCAAAGCAAAAGCCCAGCACGAACGGCACCGGGTTCAATCCGCGCACGAGGCAAATCGAAATCAGCATCGGCGTCATCGCCACCGCCACCACGTCGTTGGTCAGCAGCGCCGACAACGCGCCGGTCACCGCAATCAGCAACGCCAGCAGCATCGCAGGCTTCACGTTCAGGCTGCCCACTCTGGCAGCCACCCAGCGATAAAAACCGGCGACGGAAAACGCCGACGACATCACCATCAACCCGAACAGCAGACCGATGGTGCGGTAGTCCACCGCATGCCAGGCCGCTTCGGGCGTGATTCGCCCCAGCGTGATCAGCAGCATCGCGCCCACGACCACCGCGCCGGTTCGATCGAGGCGAAACCCCGGCAAATGGCCCACGGCCAGCGCGAGATAGACACAGCAGAACAGGATGGCGGTCAGTTCCATGATCACCTTTGAGACTGGCGGGAATACGGCGCTCGCCCGCGACTTGTGTTGCAATTATATTGCAGCCTCGTGCGACAGGAGTCTTCAAGGCAATGAACAGGATTTTGGCAAGCGACTGGCTCAGGCCCGTTCATCTGACGATCAAAGGCCATCGGCGCGTCTTCGACATCAACGCCCCCAACCTTCCCGGCTGGGTGAGCCAGCACGCCTTCGGCTCCGGTCACTTCCCCTACGAACGCAAGCTCGACTCCAAGCAGTACGCCGAGCAGCTGCGCAAGTTGCAGATCGAACTGGTCAAGATGCAGTTCTGGCTCAAGTCCACCGGCAAGCGCGTGATGGCGGTGTTCGAGGGGCGCGACGCCGCCGGCAAGGACGGCGCGATCAGCGCGATCCGTGAATACCTGAACCCGCGCTCCGCCCATATGGTGGCGCTCGGGGTGCCCACGCAGACCGAGCAGACGCAGTGGTATTTCCAGCGCTACATCCGGCATTTTCCCGCCGCCGGGGAGATCATCCTGTTCAACCGCTCCTGGTACAACCGCGCGGGCGTGGAGCCGGTGATGGAATTTTGCACGCCCAAACAGCACCGCGCCTTCCTGCACGCCGTACCGCGCTTTGAGGAAACCCTCGTCGATGAGGGCATTTTGTTCTTCAAGTTCTGGCTCGACATCGGCCGCGAGATGCAGCTCAAGCGCTTTCACGAGCGTCGGCACGATCCGCGCAAAATCTGGAAGCTCTCGCCGATGGACATGGCCGCGATTGCCAAGTGGGATGACTACAGCGCCAAGCGCAATCAGATGCTCAAGCACACCCACAAGCCGGTCTGCCCGTGGGTCGTGGTTCGCGCCAACGACAAGGGCCGGGCGCGGCTGAACGTGATCCGCCACATTCTGCGATCCGTGCCCTATGAGGGCCGGAACAGGGCGGCCATCGGGCGCATCGACGACGCCATCCTGGGCGAAGGCCCGAAATTCCTGAAGTGACCCGGCCCCCGGCTCGGCCAATCACCCTTGAACCGGCGTGTTCCGCTATACTCCCGCCCCGATTTCTCCCTGACCCCAATTTTGTGCCGTGAGCAAGCAAGACACCCACTTTTTCAACATCTTCAGTGTGGTCCTGGGCCTGCTGGTCCTTGCCGCCATCCTGATCTTCGCGCTGTCCCGCCATTTGGGTCATGCGCTCCAATTCACGGCGCTGCAAACCGACCCGATGGTCGCGCGGGTGATGGAATCACGTACCGGAATTCCCGCGCGGATCGCGGTGGCCGGGCAAGACAACACCGCGCTGGTGATTCAGCCCGTGGTCGCCGCTTCGGCCGGCACGGCGCTGGCGGTGCCCGAGAACGGCGATGCGTTGTACGAAGTGGCCTGCAAGGCGTGTCATGGCGAGGGGCTGGCCGGCGCGCCGAAGACCGGCGACAAGGCCGCCTGGGCCCCGCGCATCGCCAAGGGCAAGGAAATGCTCTACGAGCACGCAGTCAAAGGCTTCACCGGCACCACCGGCGTGATGCCCGCCAAGGGCGGTCGCACGGATGTGCCGGACGAACTGGTGAAGGCTGCGGTCGATCACATTCTCGCGCTGTAACGCCGCAGCC
Organism: Nevskiaceae bacterium; assembly: GCA_031277355.1. Lineage (GTDB taxonomy): Bacteria > Pseudomonadota > Gammaproteobacteria > Steroidobacterales > Steroidobacteraceae > ZC4RG30. The sequence goes on from JAITMN010000277.1 coordinate 2,587, forward strand.
GGCCCTATTCCTCCTCGCGGCGCAACGCCAGCGCTTCGGCAATTTCCTCCTGGCGCGGTATCGGCTGACCGGCCAGGTCCGCAATCGTGCGCGCCACGCGCAACACGCGATGCTGACTCCGGGCCGACACGCCGCGCTGGGCCGCAACACGGCGCAGTAACGACAGTCCGACCTCATCGGCGCGGCAGTGGCGCGCGGTTTCTTCCGGGCCGAGCTGCGCATTCAGACACCCCTGACGGCGATGCTGACGCTCGCGGGCGGCGGTCACCATCTCCCGCGCCTGCGCGGTGCTGAGGCCGACAGGCCCGCTGGGGGAGGATTCCAGCAGCGCGTCGGGGTCCACCGGTTGCAAGGTCAGTTGCAGATCGATGCGGTCGAGCAGCGGCCCGGAAAGCCTCGCACGGTAGCGCTTGACCTGATCGGGATGACAGCGGCAGCCCGGAATGCTGCGCCCGGCATTGCCGCAGGGACAGGGATTCATCGCCGCCACCAGTTGAAACGCGGCGGGAAAATCGGCGCGCTGCTGCGCCCGCGCGATGCTGACGCTGCCCGACTCCAAAGGCTCGCGCAGCGATTCGAGCACGCGCCGGTCGAACTCGGGCAGTTCGTCGAGGAACAGCACGCCGCGATGCGCAAGGCTCACCTCGCCGGGCCGGGCCATCGGTCCGCCGCCGACGATGGCATGCGCGGAGGCGGTGTGGTGCGGGCAGCGGAAGGGCCGCTGCATCGGCAGCCCCGGCGATGCGGGCGCCACGGATTGCTGGGCCACCGCCGCGATGGCCGCCACCTCCAGCGCCTCAGCCCGGCTCAGCGGCGGCAGCAGACCGGGGAGTCGCCGCGCCAGCATGCCCTTGCCCGACCCCGGCGGCCCGCAGAACAACAGGCTGTGCCCGCCGGCGGCGGCGATCACCAGCGCGCGACGGGCTTGATGCTGTCCGCGCACGTCGGCCAGGTCGGGGATGGCGGCGTCGGCAGCGGCGACAGTCAATGAGTCAATATCTTCGTCTATCTGGTCCACATCTTTCTTGTTTTCAGCGGAAATTTCCGCCAAATGTCGCAGCGACCGCAGGTTCAGACCCTCCACCATCCGCAACTCGGCCACCTGCCCCGCCGGAATGTACAGATGATGCCCCTGCTGCGCGGCATGCAACGCGGCGAGCAACAGCCCCGGAACCGGCTTCAACTCGCCCGTCAGCGCCAGTTCGCCGTAGAACTCACTGGATTCGAACGCCGGCGACGCCGGCACCTGCCCCGACGCCACCAGAATGCCCAGCGCAATCGGCAAATCAAACCGACCGCCCTCCTTCGGCAAATCCGCCGGCGCGAGATTCACCGTGATCCGCCCCGCCGGAAACTCGAAGCCGCAATGCGCCAGCGCAGCGCGCACGCGCTCCTTGCTCTCGCGCACCACCGGCGCGGGCAGGCCCACAATCGTGAACGAGGGCAACCCGCTACCCAGATGCACCTCGACGCGCACCAGTGGCGCGGCCAGCCCGACCTGCGCGCGGCTCAATAGTTGTGCGTATCCCATGAGCGCTATCGCAACCGATTGCGCGGCGCGAAGCCACTCGCATTTGTGCTGTAAACGAGGCAATTCTCGCCTCGTCACGCATTACTTGCCGGCGCGGGCCTCCAATTCGGCGACCCTGGCCTCCAGCGCCGCGATCATCTCGCGGCTGCGCTCCAGCACCCGCGCCTGCGCGTCGAACTCCTCGCGGCTCACCAGATCGAGCTTCTGCACACCGCTGCGCATCACGCGCTCGGCATGAGCCTTCAGATCATCGCGCACCGCCGCGAGGCTGGGCGGTAGCCCTTCGAGCAGACGCCGCACCCAATCTTCCACCCGTGACTGTTCCATACTGGCTGGTCCTCTTGATCAACAAATTCCAGTTGAGGATTCTGCATCGAAAAACCCGCACGATGCTGACTTCCCCAACACCGCTTCCCGCGCTACTGTGGGCGACGATGGCGACATTGACCACGGAGATGACCATGCGCCCCCGAACGCTGCTCGCGCTGCTCTGCCTCACCCCTCTGGCCGCTTACGCCGCAGGGGATATCTACCGCTGGAAAGACGCGCAGGGCGTCTGGCACTACTCCGACCAGCCGCAGCCGGGCGCGGAGTTCGTGCAATCCACGCGACGGCCGTCGGATTCCACACCGGCTCCGGCGCAACCTGCCGCCACGCAGCCCGCAGCGGCGGCGAAGCCTTCATCGCCACCGGCCACCAGTGGCGCGCCGCCCGTCAGCAACGCCGTAGCGCAACAGGTGCGCGAAGAAGCGGCCATCGCGCAAGCCGAGCAATGCCGCAAGGCCAGCGAGGAATACGACAAGGCCATTCAGGCGCGACGTCTGTATCGCCTCGACGAACAGGGCAATCAGGTTTACCTGAACGCTGCGGAAATCGACCAGGCACGACTCGACGCACGCAGCGCACGCGACATCGCCTGCGCATCGCAGTGATTCGGGCTTTGGCTTGAGGGCGCCGGCTGAAGTATCGTTCACAGATGAGCACCACACTGAACGAAGCCGATGTCGTCGCGTTTCTCCACGAGCATCCCGATTTTTTTCTGCGCCATCCCGACGCGCTGGCGCAGCTTCGATTGCCGCATGCCAGCGGCAACGCCATCTCGCTGGTGGAACGCCAGATCGAAGTGCTGCGCGCAAAGGCACAGGCCAGCGATCAGCGTCTGAACGAGTTGATCAAGGTGGCGCGTGCGAACGAAGCGCTGGCGACGAAGATTCATCAATTCACGCGGCAGTTGATGGCCGCGCCGACGCGCCGCGACGTGCTCTCGCGCATCGAGCGCATCTCGCGCGAGGACTTCGACGCGCATCATGTCGTGGTGCTGATGTTCGATGCGCATCCGGTCGAAGCCGACCAACCCTTCGTGCGCAGCGTGACTCGGCAGAACCCTGGGCTGTCGAGCTTTGAAACGCTGCTGACACGCGGCAAACCGCGCGTGGGCCGCGTGCGCGACACGCAGACCACCTTCCTGTTCGGCGCGGACACCGGTCAGATCGGCTCGCTGGCGCTCGTGCCCCTGCGCGGCGATGAGCCCATGGGACTGCTGGCGCTGGGCAGCCGCGACCGCGACCGCTTCCACCCCGGCATGAGCACCGAATTCCTCGCCACGCTGGGCGAACTGATCGGCGACGCACTGGCCCGGCACTGATGGACACCACCGCGCAGGAATCCCTCGACGCCTTCCTGCGTCATCTGACCCTTGAGCGGCAGCTTTCCGCGCACACCGCCGACGGCTACGCACGCGATCTGGCGGCGCTGGCGCAGTGGTGCGATCAGCAAGGCGTGACGAACTGGCCCGCGCTCGATCAGGCGCATGTGCGCAGCTTCGCGGCGCGCTGTCATGCCGCCGGCCTCGGGGCTCGCAGCATCCAGCGCCGCCTGTCGGCGATCCGCTCGTTCTACAGCTATCTGCAACGCGAGAAGCTCGCCGCTCACAACCCGGCGGTGGACGTGCGCGCGCCCAAAGTCCCCAAGCGCCTGCCGCGCACGCTCGATGCGGACCAGATGGCGCATCTGCTCGATCACCCCGCCGACACGCTGCTCGACCAGCGCGACCGCGCGATGATGGAACTGCTGTATTCCTCGGGACTGCGCCTTGCCGAACTGCTGTCGCTGAACCTTGCGGAGATGGACCTGACCGACCGCAGCGTGCGCGTGACCGGCAAGGGCAACAAGACGCGCATCGTGCCCGTGGGCAGCAAGGCGCGGGAAGCGCTGCGCCAGTGGATCGAAGGTGGCAGAGCCAAACTCGCCCGCTCGGGTGAAAGCGCGCTGTTCGTGGGTCGCAATGGCCTGCGACTCGGCGCGCGTGCGGTGCAAAAGCGTCTGGCCACCTACGCACACCGCCGTGGCCTGCCGGTGCAAGTGCATCCGCATCTGTTCCGCCATTCCTTCGCCACGCATCTTCTCGAATCCAGCCACGACCTGCGCGGCGTGCAAGAATTGCTCGGCCATGCCGACATCAGCACCACGCAGGTGTACACGCACCTTGATTTTCAACATCTGGCACGCATCTACGACGCTGCGCATCCCCGTGC
>JAITMN010000279.1 GCA_031277355.1 Nevskiaceae bacterium
GTCGAATCCAACCCGCCGGAGAAAGCCACGCAGCAATGCAGCCTGCCCGATGGCCGCTCGGCCAGACGGCGCAATGTGGCGATGAGGGTTTCAGGGGTGAGCATCCGTTCTCCGGAACAAATTCAGGCTGTAGGCTATCCCAATGACAATCCAAGCCGCCATCTCTCGCGCATCGATCGCACGCTTGCTGACCTGCGCCATCGTCTTGCTGGGCATCACCACCGGCATCGGCGTCGCCGCGCCCGCCCCGAGCGCGGACAAAGCCACACTCGACCGCCTGGAGATCGACGTGGTGCGTGCCGAAGACATCAGCGCGCTGAAAAAACTGCAACGCGCCTACGGCTACTACGCGGACCGGGGATTGTGGGAAGACCTTGCCGATTTGTTCGCGGACGATGCCACCGCCAACTATCCCAGCGGCGGATTCGATGGCAACGCCAGCATCCGCGCGATGTTCGTCGAGAATCTCGGGCAGGGTAAGCCCGGTCTTGCCGAAGGGCGGATATACAACCACACGATCCTGCAACCGGTTGTGGACCTCGCCCCCGACGGCGCAACCGCAACCGGTCGCTGGCGCGTGCTGGGCATGCTGGGGCGCATCGGCGCGTCGGCATCGTGGGCCGATTCACTGTATCGCTTCGATTACATCAAGAAAGACGGGCAGTGGAAAATCAAAACGCTGGTCGCGTATGCCGGTTCGGGCGGCAGTTATGACGAGGGATGGACTGCGCCGAAACCGCGACCGCCGGGCTTTGTCGATACTTCTCCGGTGCGATTCAACCTCGCGCATCCGGCTGATCGACCGTGGGCCGATCCCTGCGAAGAAGACACCTCCGTGTGCGTGGTTCCCTTCCCCTATCCCAATCGGGGTGGGATCAAAGCATCAACCTATGTTTCAGCAGTGATCAACACGCGCGCTTCAACAACCAACGATGGCGCGGCGGCAACCGAACGCGCCGCCGACCTCATTCGCCGCGCGCAACGCCTCGAAGACGAGCAATCGGTGCTGAACCTGCAACGCGCCTACGGCTACTATCTGGACCGTGGCCTTTGGAGCAAGGCCGCCGCGTTGTTCACCCCAAACGGTTTGCTTGAAGTGGGTCAAGCCGGTGTCTATGTGGGCCGCGATCACATTCGCCGATCGCTCGCACTGATGGGCCCCGAAGGACTGCGGGCCGGTCAGGTCAACGATCACCTGCAACTGGAACCCATCGTTCACATCGCCGCTGATGGCCGCACCGCGCAAGGCCGCATCTTTGAACTCGCGTTCACCGGCGGTGGCGGGCAACCCGGCAGACTCGTTCAGAACATCGCCGAAAACAGTTATGTGCGCGTCGGCAACGACTGGATGATTGAGTCGGTTCACGTCTACACGATACTCGTCACCGACGCCGATCAGGGTTGGGCAAAGAGCGCCCTGCCTGCGCCAACGGTGAGCAAGCAACTGCCGCCCGATCATCCGCCGACGATCACCTACGAGGCTTATCCCAAAATCTTCACGCCGACGCTGCACTTCAACAATGTATCCACGGGCAAGCCCACGCAGTATGCGCCGGGAACGCCGATCACATCGCGCAATGCAGCAGCGCCAGCATCAACGATACCTGCCGCAAATTCCAAGGCGCTCGATGCGCAGATCAAAGCCGCGCAACGCCAGATGCAGCGCATATCAGACTTCAACGAGATGGAAAACCTTCAGAGCGCATACGGTTACTATGCTGAAAAATCGCTCTGGTCAGATATCGCCGCGCTGTTCACGGAAGACGGAGTGATTGAGATCGATGGCGCACGCAGCAACAAAGGCCACGATGGCGTTCTGGCCTTCCTCAAAGCCTCCGGTCCCGAAGGGCCGCAAAAAGGCGTGATGAACAGCCAGCTTCAGCTTCAGCCTGTGATCCACATCGCCGCTGATGGACGCAGCGCCAAAGTTCGCTCGCGTCTGCTGCAACTGACCCGCGATGCGCAGGGCCGTCCGATGTGGGGAGCCGGTATCTACGAAAACGAACTGGTGAACGACAACGGAACCTGGAAGTTCAAGCGCCTGCGTCTGCACCACACCTGGAAGGTGTACTACAAGAGCGGCTGGGCGTCGCCAAATGCAGACGAGGGACAACTGCTGCCATCACGTTTCACGCCGCCCTTTCACTACCGCCGCCCCTGAATCGATGCGGTATGCTGATGCCATGACTCTTTGTTGAGGAACATGGCATGAATCTGATGCGCGGAATTTCGCAGGCGGCGCTGCTGGGCGCGGCGCTGCTGATCGCAAGTTGTCAGCGACCGGCGGCTGACGCCGATACGAATACGACTCTCGCCGCGCCACGATTCGGAACCTGGGGCGTTGATCTGTCGGGACGTGCGAGCGATGTTGCGCCCGGCGAAGACTTCTTCCGCCATGCGGTCGGTGGCGCGTACGATCGCCTGACCATTCCCAGCGACCGTGCAAGCTGGGGCGTTGCCGAAGAACTGATCGAGCTTTCCAACACCCGCTTGCAAGCCATCATCGAAGAGGCCGCCAACGCCGCATCGCCCAGTGGTGAAACGGCGCAGGTGGGTGGTCTGTTCAAAAGCTTCATGGATGAAGCGCAAATCGAAACTCTCGACGCCACACCGATCAAGGAAGACCTCGACAAAGTGCGCGCGGCGGACACTCACGTCAAACTGGCCGAACTGATGGGCGAAGGCATGAGCAGCTACTACGGCTTGCTGTTCGGGTTCTTCGTCGGCGTGGATCAACGTGCGCCCGACCAATACACCGTCTATGTGAACATGGCGGGTCTGGGTCTGCCCGATCGGGACTACTACCTCGACGCGCGCTTCGCACAGCAGAAACAAGCCTACCGCAACTATGTGGCGCAGATGCTGACGCTGATGCAGTGGCCCGACGCGGACGCTGCCGCCGATGCGATCCTCGCGTATGAAACCAGGATCGCCGAAGTCAGTTGGCCCCGAGCCGAGCGCCGCGACGACGTGAAGATGTACAACGCCCGCACCATCGAGCAATTGCAGGCCGAAGCGCCGGGCTTCCCCTGGACCGAATTTCTCAAAGCCGCGAAGCTCGAAGATCAGCAGCGCGTGGTAGTGGGCGAAGTCACCGCCTTCCCCGCCGCCGCGAAGATTTTTGCGGATACGCCGATAGCCACATTGCAGGCTTGGCAAGCGTTCAATCTCGGCGATCAGACCGCACCGTATCTTTCCAATCGCTTCGTCGATGCGCAGTTCGCCTTTCGCGGGCGCGAACTCAGTGGCATCGAAGAAAACCGCTCGCGTGTGAAACGCGGCATCGCTGCGGTGAACTCCCATCTGGGCGAAACGGTGGGCAAGCTCTACGTCGAAAAGTATTTTCCGCCGTCCTCGAAGATCGCGATGGAGCAACTGGTCGCCAATCTCAGAACAGCGCTGAGCGCTCGACTGAAGAACAACGATTGGATGTCGGATGCGACCAAGGCCGAAGCCCAGCGCAAACTCGATGCAATCAACGTGAAGATCGGCTACCCGGATCGCTGGCGCGACTACTCGGCGCTGCACGTCGAACCCGGCGATCTGTACGGCAACATCCGCCGCTCCATCGAATTCCAATGGAACTTCGAGCGCAACAAACTCGGCAAGCCCATCGACCGCGATGAGTGGTTCATGAACGCGCATGAAGTGAACGCTTATTACGATTCCACGCAGAACGAAATCGTCTTCCCGGCGGGCATTTTGCAGCCGCCGTTCTTCGATCCCGACGCCGACGCCGCAGTGAACTACGGAGGCATCGGCGCGGTGATCGGCCATGAGATCACGCACGGCTTCGACGATCAGGGCCGCAAGTCCGACGCCACCGGCCTGCTGCGCGATTGGTGGACGTCAGAAGACGCCGAACGCTTTCAGGCTCGCGCGCAAGTGCTCGGCGCGCAGTTCGCGCGCTTCGAGCCGGTGCCCGATCACTTCATCAACCCCGATCTGACGATGGGCGAAAACATCGCCGACCTGGGCGGCGTGCTGATCGCCTACGACGCCTATCACACCGCGCTCGATGGCAAGCCCGCGCCCATGCTCGACGGTCTGAACGGCGACGAACGCTTCTTCCTCGCCTATGCGCAGTCATGGCTCGGCAAACGCCGCCCGGAAGCGCTGATCCGGCAGTTGGCCTCAGACCCCCCATTCGCCGAACATCTATCGCGTGAACGGCATCGTGCCGAATGTCGATGCGTTCTACGCAGCGTTTGGCATCAACCCCGATGCGGCGGATTACATTGCACCGGAGGCGCGGGCGAGGATTTGGTAGCAGGCGGGCGCAAGCTTCAACGAGGCGTGATAACGGAGCCAACATCTGTGAACGCCTTCGTCCGGTGAACGCCTTCGTCCGATGAACGCCTGGGTTCAGCCGCTGCCGCCTCCGCCGTCGCCCTCCGGCGCGCGGTAACGGGCCACGTCCGGGTCGAAGTCAACGGACATGTGGGAGTTGATCTCGATGAAGATGTCCGACGACTCGGCTGCGCGGTAGACCCACACTCCCGCGCCCGGGAAGGGCACGCGGTCCTGGGTGGTGATCATCTGCGCGACGATCTTGCGGCCGGACGACTCGGTGATCTCGACATCGAACACCGGGCGGCTTTTCACCCAGAATCTGCGCTCCCAGATCGACGTAATCGTGCCGTCGGACCTTTGCCCATGCGCACGCAACTCCTCGCGCTGCCGCCGCCAGGCGTCAGCCCGCCGGGCGAGCTTGCCGGAGTGGACGAATACGGCCACCCAACCAATCGCCAGCGCAATGTTGACCGGCAGCAGGTAGTGCCGCGTCTGGAAGTTGCCAAATTCCGGAGCCTGCAACGGGAACAACACGATCCCGAACACGGCGCCGAGCGTGCCAAAAGACAGGAACAACGCAATGGCATCAACCCCGTCGGCCGGGCTGATCCGCCGGGGCAGCCAGCGGGTCATCGCCAAGACGATGAGCAAGCCAGACGCGCCAAGCATCGGCCCCAGGATGACCGGCAGCAACCACACGAGAACGGGCGGCGAATCCGGTCTGGGGAGGGTGTGCCAGCCGAGCCACGCCTGAACGGCGAAGCCCACGACGAAAATCGCAAGCCAGACGCCGACCAGCGCCCGAGCTGCCGGCCCCCGCTGGCGGCCCTCAACCGCATCGGTCGCCCACAGCCTCGAACGAATCCCACCGCCGGGCAGCGGCGGTTCAAACCCCGGGGGCTGAGAAATGAACAGGATGGCGGTGGGGTCGGGGCTTGGACGTGGCCCAGCCTGCTTGCGCGCCGCCATGGACCGGGCCTGCGGCCGCTCGACGGTACGCAGCGCGCCCCGTGGGTCGTACTGCACCGGCCCCGCTGGGTCCAGTTCGATCAGCATATCCTCGCCCTTCGGCGCGGAAGGGTCCACGCAGAGCAGCAGCGGCGTACCCGCGCGTGGCACCCGATGCGGCATGGCGAGCATGTGGGCGCTGATCGCGCGATCGGGCGGGCCAGAGTCCGTGCCGTTGCGCTGAATGGTGACGTCAAAGCTGGCACGCCCACCCAATGCCGGGACGCTGGTTCGTCTGAGGGTGACCGACGCCAGCACGCCCCGCTCGATCCGCCCCTGCCGCCGCAACCGGCGCATCGCCGCCTGCCAGGCCAGCGCCCGGCGAATGCCGCGCACGTCGTGCCGGATGAGCAGCAGCGCGCCGATGACGGCCGCCAACAGCAGGACAACGAGAACGATTCCTTTCAGGACGCCGCGCAGACCGGCGGCCAAGGAGAGGTGATGAGGCAGTTGGCTGAACCAATACGCGCTTGTACCCAGCAGGATGCCGCCGATGACCGTGAACGCCCCGGAACCAAACCGCCCACTCCATTGCTCGGCCAGATGCATGGTGACAGCCCCTGCCCCGAAAGCGGCGACGGACAAGGCCAATCCGATGATTACCCCGAGCACCTGGCCGTCCAGTAGCTGACCCCGGAAAGCGGCAAAGGCCAGAAAAACGCAGACCATGAGAACCGCGCAGGCCAGCGCCACAACGGCCCAGCGCGCCCTGGAACCCGGCGGCCGTTCGAGGATGATTTTGTTGTCCCGGTCGCAGGCCGAGATAGCGACGTCAGACTGCGGTTGGCTCATGACTGCTGCGCTCAGCCCAGCACCAACCTTGAGATGCGCAACGAGCCGTCAACTCGCCGCCTTGGCCTCCGAAAACACGCCAAACCCCGCTAACCGCTGCTGTCTTTGCTCGATCAGCGCTTCGGGCGAAAGCTGTTCCAGCGCTGCAAGATTGCGCAGCACGGCGGCCTTCACATCACCGGCCATCGTTTCAGGATCACGATGCGCGGCGCCCAGCGGCTCTTTCAACACTTCATCGACCAACCCCAGCGCGGAAAGCCGATCGGCCGTCAAACCCATCGCATCGGCAGCGGCTTCTTTCTTGTCGGCGCTTTTCCAGAGAATCGAAGCACAGCCCTC
>JAITMN010000276.1 GCA_031277355.1 Nevskiaceae bacterium
GCCGCCGACGAACAGCGCGCCGCCGGTGTGCTGTTGCAGAAGATGCCGGGCGCGGCCGATGCCGGTGAAGCCGGCGACATGCAACGCCAGCAAGCGTGGGAAGAAGCCGGCCTGCTGCTGGCGACGCTGGGCGGCGCGGAATTGCTTTCAACGCCCGCGCAGCCGTTGCTGCAACGTGTGTTCTCCGGCCACGATCTGCGATTGTTTGAAGGCGATGCGGTGCGCTTTGCCTGCCGTTGCAGCCGCGAGCGCGTGGCGAAAATGCTCGCATCGCTGGGGCGCGAGGAAGTGCAGGCCATCCTTGCCGAAGAAGGCGAAGTCACCGTCACCTGCGAGTTCTGCAAACAGCCCTATCGCTTCGATGCGGTGGATGCGCCACGCCTGTTCGCCGCAGAATTTGGCGGCGCGATGAACGCAGACCCACCCTCCTCACTGAATTGACGCGATGAAACTCTGGTCGCTGAACGGCAATTGGCAACAACTCGACGGCGGAGCGATGTTCGGCAATGCGCCGCGCACGATGTGGGAAAAATGGACGCCGCCCGACGAGCACAATCGCATCCGTCTGGCCTGCCGCGCCTTGCTCGCCTCGCCGTTGCAGGGCAAGACCGTGCTGTTTGAAACCGGCGTCGGCGCGTTCTTCGAACCGAAGCTGCGGCAGCGTTACGGCATTGCCGAAGATCGCCATGTGCTGCTCGACAGCCTGCACGAGGCCGGCTTCTCGCATGAAGACATCGACGCCGTCGTGCTGAGCCATCTGCACTTCGATCATGCCGGCGGCCTGCTCGCGCCTTGGGAAGAAGGCAAGCCCTTGTCGCTGCTGTTCCCCAACGCCACCTACATCGTTGGTCGCCAGCACTGGCAACGCGCGCAGCATCCGCATCCGCGCGACCGCGCCAGTTTTATCCCCGAGTTGCCGGGCATGCTTCAAGCCAGCGGCCGCCTCGAATTGATCGACGGCGAATACTCTGCCTCATTGGGCGAGGCCGTGCGCTTCACCTTCAGCCACGGCCACACGCCCGGCCTGATGCTGGCCGAAATTCGCGGCGAGCACATCGTGGACGGCCAAGCGCACGGCGGCGTCGTGTTCTGCGCCGACCTGATTCCCGGCCGCTTCTGGGTACATGTGCCGATCACGATGGGCTACGACCGCAACGCCGAATTGCTGGTCGATGAAAAGAGCGTCTTCCTTGAAGATTGCCTGGCCCGCGACGTGCGCCTGTTCTTCACGCACGACACCGACTGCGCGCTGGCGCAGCTCACGCGCGACGACAAGGGGCGCTTTGGCGTCGCGCAGGAACTGGCCGCGTTGCAAGCGCTGCCTCTATCCGATATCTGAAGCCATAAAAAAAGCTGGCCCGCTCATCGAGCAGGGCCAGCTTTCGTATCGGCCTGTGGGAGGAGGCCAATCAGCCTGCGGCGTTACAGCCCCTCGGATTTCTGGAAGAAGGGCTGACCCAGATCATCGTGCATGTCGAGCAGGTACTGATTGTTCTCCTGGCAGATGTAGTCGGCCAGTTCCTGCCCCTCGGACCAAGGGATGTCCCAAGTCACGTTCCACGGCGCGGTGTAGGCGCCCGGATCGTCATACGTGGCCTCGTAGCGCAGCACTTCCTTGAACGGGCGCGAAATACGCTCGACCGTGTGCAACTGCTCGGTGTGCATCAGACCGCTGAAATCCACCCAGGTCTTCTCGTTGTAGCCCACGGTGTCGACCACGAGCGTGTCACCTTCCCAGTGACCCACCGAATGTCCGAAGTAAGTGGGGTTCAACTGCTTGGGATGCTCGCGCCCATCCATGTGAATCTCGCGCCACACATGACCGCCACCCTCGAAGATCATGATGATGCGGTCACGGTTCTGGATGATTTCCATCGGATACGGCGTGCCCATGGAGCGCGGGCCGCCCGGAGGCAGACAGAAGCCCTCCGGGTCGTACTTCACGTCGTTGGCCCGGTTGTACTGATACATCGCGCGGGCCCAGGGCAGCATCGGCGGCAGGTCGCCTTCCTTGTAACCCACCATGCGGGCAGCCATGTTCGTGACGTAGGGCAGGTTCCACACCCCATTGCCGCCAAAATCAATTTTGCCATCGGGCAGGCGCGGCGCAGGCGTGCGAGTCTGGTTCTGCTGACCGCGCGCCTGCGCAGCCAGCACCGAGACGCTGCCCGTGACCAACGCAACGGCGGCAGCCACAGCCAACAGTACATGCTTGGGTTTCATGGTGCGAATACTCAAAGTCCGCAGTCTTTTTCGGTGGTGGGAGCGGCGTTGGATTCCTTCTCCGCGCCCGGCTCACTGCTGCCGGCAAACAGACGCTTGCAGCTTTCGGCCAGCACTACGGTGCGGACGTTACCCTTGTTGCTGCCGTCGCGCGCGCGGGTGCCGGCGATGTAAACCTCGGTGCCAACGCCCAGCGTGTCGCGCGTCCAGCCATTGCGCATCAGGCCGTTCGGGCTGCCCATTTCCAGCGCCCACTCCTGAACGTCGCCCTTGTCGCCTTCCACTTCGATGTGGATGTAGGCATGCGGGTTGGTCCATGCCACCTTGGTGACCACGCCATGCAGTTTGATCGGCTGCTTGGCGTCGAACTCCGAAGCAAAGGAGTGATGGGCCAGCAGTTGAGCGGGTATGGCCAAGCTGGCTGCACAGGCCGCCAGAGCCAGAAATTGCGAACGCTTCGTCATTTGAAAGTCCTCCACGGAAATCAGCAAACCGAATTGATGAAAATCCTAGTTCAACGTGAATTCGAAATTGCCCTTTTCGGCTCCAAGTGTGTAAGTGCCAATGTATTTGCGATTGGTCCAAGAGCCCAGGTTGCTCAGCGTGCCGGTGAGAACCAGTTCGCCCTTGGGCATCGCGGCCTTGATGGTCAGCCCCCAGGAATCTGCATTCAGCGTGGCGCTGGAAAACTTCACCCCGTTGCGGCCCGGATTGACGTCACCGGACAACTCGCCACTGTGAGCATTGATCAGCAACCGGGTGCGAGCCCGCTCGCCGCTGGCGGGGGTCAGATACCCGGACCAGGAACCCTTTGCCGGGTGACCCACCTGGGCCATCAGCATCGTTGAAAGTGCAAGTGCGGCAACGAAGGTCAACAAGCGAGCGAGCATCATTAACTCCTGGTCAGATCGGGCCTGGTCAGATCAGGCGGACAGTTGGCAAGTATGAACGGCTCATGACTTACCGCAACTCAATTTTTGTTCGGGTCGTAATTGGCCGAACAGACCTCAACGATGCAGATGGATTCCAGCGTCCGGCCTTCGGGCGGGGCCGGAAGGCCGGCGTCGATCATCAGCTGACGCAGCACCGCCGCCGTTTCCGGATGCGGGATGGCCGATTGCACGCCCACGCGCACCAAGCCATCGGCGTAGTCGATGGGCTGCCAGGTGTGTGCGGCAAGCTCCGGGCTGCCGCGATTGTCGGTGTTGCCGTAGTCGCGGACATCCATGCGTGCGCCGGCGGCCACCAGAACTTTCACTACTTCGGTGGCGCCCTTGTGGCCCGCGCCATGCAGCGCGGTGCGCCCGGTGGAGGCCTGGATGTTCGGGTCGATGCCCAGACTCAGCAGCAGCTTCACCGCTTCCACCGTCTGCGCCGTGGACCATTCGCGCGTGACGCCCTCGACCCAGCCCACGCCGGCGGCCACGGCCAGCGGCGTGATGTTCAGTTCGGTGTTGATGTGCGGATCGGCTCCGCGTTCCAGCAGCAGCTTCATCAGCGGCACGTCGCCGCTCTGCGAAGCGCGCAGGAAGGCCGTGGCGCCGTCTTCATCCAGCCACTGGTTCGTGAACACCGTGCGCGTTTCCGTGCTCTCGGTGATCCGCGTATTGGGTTTGGCACCCTTGTCGAGCAGCAGCTTGATGAATTCCAGCGAATCCATGTCGGCCTTGCGCGTGGGGTAGTCGCCGCCTTCGATGTTGCGGTTGTCGGTGGCCAGATAAAGCGGCGTCCAGCCGCCCTTGTTCGC
>JAITMN010000281.1 GCA_031277355.1 Nevskiaceae bacterium
TGTCCGCAAACGCAGACAGGGGGATAAGCTGAAATAAGCCGGACTATGCTCTGTTTGGGTGGCGGGGGCGTCGTTGCTGACGCATTATCTGCCCCAGCCGGAATCAGGCGTTTTCGGCGTTACAGCGAGGTTGATTTGGTTTCGCAGAATAGTTGGCGGTTTGGGGGCAAGGCGTGGCAACGCTTGGCGTTGTGGGCGGTGGCGCCTGTGCTGGTGATGCTGGGTGTGCCGGTGACGTGGGCGGCTGCACAGCCGGCTGCGGCTGCGGCGGCCAATGCTCCGGCGAGGCCCACGCGGCCCTTCAACTTTGAAGACGTGGTGGAACTGGCCCGCCAGCTGGCCGCCGAGCCGCCGCGTCCGCGCGGTGCGGTGACGCCGGGGCTGGAGCAGCTCACCTACGATCAATACCGCGACATTCGCTTTCGCATCGACGAAGCGCTGTGGACGAAAGACCGCGTGCCGTTTCGCATCGACCTGCTGCCGGCCGGCTTCGTGTACACCGCGCCGGTGTCCGTCTCGATAGTCGAGGATGGCGTCGTGCGCACGCAGTTGTCGAACCCGGCGATGTTCGATCTGGGTCCGTCGGTGCCCAAGGCGTTGCACGACAAGTCGCTGTCGCTGTCGGGTTTTCGCGTGCGCACGCAGTTGAACTCGCGTGAATACTGGGATGAGTTTCTGGTGTTTCAGGGCGCGAGCTACTTTCGCGCTGTGGGTCGCGGGCAGAACTATGGCTTGTCTGCGCGCGGCGTTGCATTGGGCACGGCCGATCCGGCGGGCGAGGAATTTCCCGCCTTCACGCAGTTCTGGATCGAAAAGCCTGCGGCCAGAGCCACGTCGCTGGTGATTCATGCGCTGCTGGAGAGTCCCTCGCTGACCGGCGCGTATCGCTTCACCGTGCAGCCGGGGCAGGACACGCAGATGGACGTGCAGTACACGCTGTTCCCGCGCAAGGAACTGCGCAACGTGGGCATCGCGCCGCTGACCTCGATGTTTCTGTTCGATGGCACGAACCGTCAGCGCTTCGATGACTTTCGTTATCGCGTACACGATTCCGATGGCCTGCTGTTCGTCGGGCAGAACGGCGAACAGGTGTGGCGGCAATTGGCCAATCCGCGCAATTTGCAGCTTGCCACGTTCACCGCCGAGCGGCCGCGCGCCTTCGGGCTGATGCAGCGTGCGCGGATGCTGGCGGATTTTCAGGACTTGGAAGCCAACTACGAGCGCAGGCCCAGCGCTTGGGTGGAGTTTGGCGAAAGCACGCCGCCGCTCGGGCCGCTGCGCCTGGTGGAGATTCCCAGCACCAGCGAAACCAACGACAACATCGTGGCTTTCTGGCAGCCGCGCGATGCGTTGCCGGCGGGCAAGCCATTCTCCGGTTCGTATCGTCTGCACTGGACCGCCGAATCGCTGGTGCAGTTGCCGCTGGCGCGTTTCGTGGCCGCGCGTTCGGGGACGAACTTTGAAGGCAACCGGCGGTTGATCGCGCTGGACCTCACCGGTGCGGGCACTTCGCCCGATGGCCTTGAACTGGAAGTGATCGCCTCCAACGGCAAAGTGTTTCATCCCGTCATTCAAACCAATCCGACGATTCGCGGCCTGCGCGCCAGCTTCGAGTTTGATCCGGGCGGGGCGCAGTTGATCGAGTTCCGTGCCGTGGTTCGTCGCGATGGTGCGCCGGTGAGCGAAACCTGGCTGTTTCGATGGACGCCCGCCTGACGGCGCGCGCGCCTGCTTTGCATCCGCCTGCTTCGCATCCACCCTTGTTCGGGGGCATGCCGGCGCCGGCGCCGCTGCCGATGCCGGAGCAAGACCTCACCGTTGCGCCGGAGCTTGCCTTCGCCACCAGCTTCGGCGTTCACAGCACGCTGGCGCGCATCGTCGCGATTGCCGGCACGCTCGGCATCCTGGCCTACGGCACCTCCGAGATGGTGGCGATCGTGCGCAACGAGATGACGGCGTTGCAGGGACTGATGATCGTGTTCTTCGCCGTGACGCTGGGCTGGATCGCGCAGGCGTCGGCATCGGCGGTGGCCGGTTTGTTGCCGCTGCGCCGATTGCCGATGGCGCCCGCGCCGGGTGAACCCGGCAGCACGGCGCATCGCACCGCGCTCGTGATGCCGATCTACAACGAAGACGCACTACGCACGACGATGGCGATGCGCGCGATGGCCGAAGACCTGCAAGCGCAGGGCATGGCCGAAGGCTTCGAGATCGTGCTGTTGTCGGACTCCACGCGGCCTGATCCGTGGATACGCGAATCACTGGCGGTCACGCGGCTGCGCGAATCGCTGTCGGATGTGATGCCGGTGTGGTATCGCCGTCGCTGGGAGAACATCGGCCGCAAGGCCGGCAACATGCAGGAATTCGTGGAGCGTTGGGGTGCGCGCTACGACTACATGGTGATTCTCGACGCCGACAGTTTGATGGAAGCGCGCACGCTGGTGCGTCTGGTGCGCGCGATGCAGGCCGATCCATCATTGGGATTGTTGCAGACCGTGCCGCGTCTGGTCGGGCGCAACAGTTTGTTTGCGCGTGTGCAGCAGTTCTCCGGCGCGATCTTCGGGCCGGTAATGGCGCGCGGCGTGTCGGCGTGGGCCGGCGATGATGGCAACTACTGGGGCCACAACGCCATCCTGCGCGTGGAGGCGTTTGCATCGGCCTGCGGACTGCCGATGCTCGAAGGCCGCAAGCCTTTCGGCGGGCATATCCTCTCGCATGATTTCGTTGAAGCCGCATTGATGCGCCGCGCGGGTTGGAAGGTGCGAATGGCCGATGGCATCGGCGGATCGTATGAAGAAAGCCCGCCATCGCTGATCGATCTGGCGATCCGCGACCGGCGCTGGGCGCAGGGCAATTTGCAGCATGCCAAGGTGTTGGGCGCAGTGGGGCTGCGCTGGCACAGCCGCGTGCATTTTGCGTTTGGCATCATGAGTTATCTGTCGTCGCCGCTGTGGTTGTTGTTGCTGGTGACCGGTTTTGCATTGTCGGTGCAGGCCGGGCTCAACAATCCCGAGTATTTTTCGATGCCGTTCCAGTTGTTTCCGAACTGGCCGCGCTTTGATTCGCAGCGCATGTTGCATCTGTTCGGGTTCAGCGCCGTCGTGCTGTTTTTGCCCAAGACGATTGGTTTTGTGAAGGCGATGCTGACCACGCGGATACGCGGCACGCTGGGCGCGGTGGAGTTGATCGCCAGCACCGCGCTGGAGGTGGTGTTGTCCACGCTGTATGCGCCGGTGTTGATGTTGATGCAAAGCCGCTATGTGCTTGAAATCCTCACCGGCCGCGATGCGGGGTGGTCGTCGCAGCGCCGTTCCGAAGGGCAGGTGACCTGGGGCGAGGCGTGGCGCTTTCATTGGGGTCACACCTTGGCCGGTGTGGTGCTGGGCGCATTGTTTGCGCTGCTTGCGCCGAAGCTGTTGCCGTGGCTTTCGCCGGTGCTGGTCGGGCTGTTGCTGGCCGTGCCATTGTCCAAGTGCAGCGGCAGCATCGGTGTGGGGCGTGCGTTGCGGCGCATTGGCCTGCTGTGTACGCCTGAAGAAGAACGCGAGCCGGGCATCGTTCGCCGCCGCGATCAATTGGTGGAGCAGGCCGTGCCGATGCCGGAGGATGGCTTGCGCGCGTTGGCGACAGATGCGCGTGCGCGTGCGGCGCAGCTTCAAATCAATCTGCCACCGCCGTCGCCCTCGCGCGGCCGGCCGGATGCCGATCGCCTGACGGCCGAGCAGAAATTGCGCGATGCGCGTACGCTGGAAGAAGCGCTTGATTGGCTGACGCCGCGCGAGCGTATTCATGTGGCCAGTGATGTGGCGATGTTGGAGAGGTTGGGCGTGTTGGCGGGGCGAATCACTTGAACGCGGGCGGTGAAGAACAGCATCTTGCGGCGCAGTTGTCTGCAAGCGCCGCCGCGCGGCGTGTGCTCGGCGTGGCCGGTGTGCTGCTGACCATCGGCATCGTGATCGGCGCATTGGGCGCGCATGCGCTGCGCGCCGTGCTCGATGCGCGTCAATTGGTCTCGCTCGACACGGCGGTGGATTATCAATTGTTCAACGCGCTGGGCATGTTGGTTGTTGGCGTGCTGATGCGCAGTGGCGAGTCGCCGCGTCTGGGTCGCATCGCTGCGATGCTGATGGCCGGCATCGTGTGTTTCAGCGGCGGAATCTATGTGATGCTGGCGGGCGCGTCGCGCCTGTTGGGTTTCATCACGCCGGTAGGCGGCGTGCTGTTGATCCTCGCGTGGGCCGCCTTTGCCTGGGAGATGTTGCGCCACCGCGCGCCGGATGCGCGCTGAAAAAGCGATCATGCCGGTTCCCACACTGCCCGTTCACGAAGCGCTGCCCGCGCTGACAACCGCGCTGCGCGAGCAGCAACGCGCCGTGCTCGTTGCGCCGCCGGGCGCGGGCAAGAGCACCGTCGTGCCGCTGGCGTTGCTGGAAGAACCTTGGGCGCACGCACGCCGAATCCTGCTGCTCGAACCGCGACGTTTGGCGGCTCGCGCGGTGGCCTCGCGCATGGCGCAAACACTGGGCGAACAGATCGGGCAGACCGTGGGTTTGCGGATGCGTCTGGAAACGCG
>JAITMN010000023.1 GCA_031277355.1 Nevskiaceae bacterium
AGCGTAAATACGGGTGGCGCTGAAGAGGCCATGTGCGACGTCAACACCACGCCGTTGATCGACGTGATGCTGGTGTTGCTGGTGATGCTGATCGTGACGCTGCCGATCATGACTCACGCAGTGAAGCTCGACATGCCTCGGCCTAATCCGAATCAGCCGGAGAACCCGATTCCGCCGGAGGTGATCAACGTCGAAATCGACTTCGACGGCACGATCGTCTGGAACGGCAACATCGTTTCCAATATCAGCACGCTCGACTCGTATTTCCGGCAGGAGGCGTCGAAAGACCCGCAGCCGGAAATTCATCTGCGTCCTGATCGCCGCGCCCGTTACGATGTGGTGGCCAATGTGATGGCTTCCGCTCAGCGCAACAATATGATCAAAATGGGGTTCACGAACGTCGCCGAGTTTCGCGATTAGGCAAATCCCTGATACAGCAATTGGCGGGCGGGAGTTAAAAAGGACTCCCGCTTCTCCATTTTTTTTGATAAAACTTCCATATGAGCCTGATGTCAGATCAACCAGGTTGGCTTTAATCGCCGATTTAACACGGGGTCCAGCATGTTGAAAAAATCCCTTTCCGCCGTCGCATTTGCCGTTGCTCTGTCCATTGGCGCCTACAGCGTCACGCCTGTGGCGCACGCCGGCGAGGACAAACCCAAGGTCAGCGCCGCCGCCGCCAAGCCACTGAAGGCCGCGCAAGACGCTGCTCAGGCAAAGAAGTTCGACGAAGCCGTTGCCAAGGCAAAGGAAGCCCTCGCGCTGCCGAACAAGACCGCCTTCGACGCCTACGTCGCCAATTCATTGCTGGCGTTTGCCTATGCGCAACAGCGTAACAACACCGCCGCCGCACAGGCGATGGAAGCGCAGTTGGACTCCGGCTTCGCCACGCCGCAAGAGCAGGCCACCATCCTCAAGGGGCTCACTGCTGTTGCGTACCAGCAGAAGGAGTACAAGAAAGCTGCGGACTTCGGTCAACGCATGATCAAGGCCGGCTCGGCGGATGCAGACACCTACACGCTGATCGCGCAGTCGTACTACCTGCAAAACGACTTCAAGAACACCGCCACCTTCATGGGCAATTACGTCAACGACCAGATCAAGCGCGGTCAGACGCCCAAGGAGCAGTCGCTGCAGTTGATCGTCGATTCCTACGGCAAGCAGGACGATAACGCCCAGGCCACGAATTGGCTGGAGACGATGGTCCGCTACTACCCGAAGGAAAACTACTGGAACAATCTGCTCTACACGATGATTCGTTCCGATGGCAACACGGATCGTCATTCGCTGAACATCTATCGTCTGATGCAGGACACCAAGACGCTGAAGCAGGGTTCGGACTACACCGAGATGGCGCAGATCGCCATCGATCAGGGCACGCCCGGTGAAGCGGTCACGGTGATCGAGCAGGGGCTTGCGGCCAATGCGTTCGAAGACAAGGCCACATTGGATCGCAACCAGCGCCTGCTGGATGCGGCCAAGAAAGCTGCCGATGCGGACAAGTCGGGCCTGACGAAGCTCGAAGCCGAGGCCAAGGCTGCCGCGACCGGCGATGTGGACATTGCGCTGGGTGGCGGTTTCCTCAGCTATGGCATGAACGACAAGGCCGAGGAGGCCATTGCTCGCGGCATCCAGAAGGGCGTGGCGAAGAACGCCGACGAGGCGCAGATTCTGCTGGGCATCGCCCAGTTGCGTCAGGGCAAGAAGGCCGAGGCGATCAAGACGTTCCAGGGCGTCAAGAGCACCGACGCCACCTATGACCGTCTGGCCAAGCTCTGGACGCTGCACGCGCAAGCGGCCTGAGTGCTCACCTGCCCATGACCATCGCAGCAGGTGATCGGGCTCCCGCCGGGCGATTCAAGATCGCCACGGCGGATGGCCTTGCCGATCTGAGCACCGACGAACTGTTTGGCGGCAAGACCGTCGTGCTGTTCGCGGTGCCGGGGGCGTTCACGCCCACCTGCGATGCGCGGCATCTGCCGGGCTACATTCAGCAGGCCGATGCGCTGCGCGCCAAGGGCGTGGATACCATCGCCTGTCTGGCGGTGAACGATGTGTTTGTGATGAAAGCCTGGGGCAAGGCCTCAGGCGCCGACGGCAAGGTGCTGATGCTGGCCGACGGCAATGGCGATTACGCCAAGGCTTTGGACCTGACGCTGGACGCCAGCAAATTCGGCATGGGGCTGCGCTCGCAGCGCTTTGCGATGGTCGTCAAGGACGGCGTGATTGCGCAGTTGTATGTGGAGGCGGGGCCTGAGTTGAAGGTCTCCGCCGCCGACTACGTTCTCGAACGGCTCTGAATCGCGGCCCGCAGCGCGGGCACGATCTCGAATAAATCTCCCACCAGCCCGATATCGGCGGCCTCGAAGATGGGCGCGTCGGCATCTTTGTTGATCGCAACGATGGTGCGCGCGTCCTTGATGCCGGTCATGTGCTGGATCGCGCCCGAGATGCCCAGCGCGATGTAGAGGTCCGGGGCGATGATCTTGCCGGTTTGGCCCACTTGCAGGTCGTTGGCGGCGTAGCCGGCGTCTACGGCCGCGCGTGAGGCTCCTACGGCCGCGCCCAGCGCATCGGCGAGGTCTTGCACCACCGACTGGAATTTCTCGGCGCTTCCCAGCGCACGGCCCCCGGAGACGACGCGGCGTGCGGTTTGCAGGTCGGGGCGGTCGGAGTGCGTGACGGCCAGTTCCACGAGGCGGGTGTGCGTGGGCGGGGCGACGGACACCTCGCCGGCTTCCACCGGCGCGCTGCCGCCAGCCGGCGCGGCCTGGAAGGAGGCGGTGCGCACGGTGGCCAGCACGAGGGGGGCGTCCACTTCGACGGTGAGGATGGCGTTGCCGGCGTAGATCGGGCGGCGGAAACGCTGCGGCGATTCCACGGCCATGATGTCGCTCAGGGCGGGCAGGTTCAGCAGTGCGGCGATGCGCGGGAGGAGGTCTTTGCCGAAGGTGGTGGAGGGGGCGAGCACATGCGTGTATGCCTTAGCGAGCGCGGCCACCTGCGGGGCGAGCACGGCGGCCAGCGGCGCGGCGTTGCCGGGCGCGTCGAAGCTCAGCACGCGGGCTACGCCTTGCAGCGCGGCGGCTTGGGCGGCTATCGCAGCGATGCCTGATCCCCAGAGGCCAATCGTGATGCGCGCGCCCTCGATCTGCGAGGCGCAGGTGACGCAGCGCGCGGTGGAGGGATTCAGGCGGGCGCCGTCGTGCTCGGCAATGATCAGAACTTCACTCATGGGATCAACCTATATCAGATCGCGGGCGGCCAGCGCTTCGACCAGCTCATTCACATCCTTGACCAGCACGCCTCTGGCGCGCGGTTGCGGCGCGGCATAGTGCAGCGCGCGCAGGCGGGGCTGAGGCGTGATGCCCAGGGAGGCGAGCGACAGCGTTTCCAGCGGCTTTTTCTTCGCCTTGATGATCTCGGGCAGCTTGACGAAGCGCGGCTCGTTCAGGCGCAGATCGACGGTGATCACGGCGGGGAGGTCGACTTCCAGCGTTTCAAGGCCGGCGTCCACCTCGCGGGTGACGCGCGCGGTGTTGCCGTCGAGCACGACCTTGGAGGCGAAGGTGGCCTGGGGGCGGTTCCACAGCGCGGCGAGCATCTGGCCGGTCTGGTTGTTGTCATCATCAATGGCCTGCTTGCCCAGCAGCGCCAGCAGCGGCTGCTCGCGCTCGACCAGCTTCAGCAGCGCCTTGGCAGCGTCCAGCGGCTCCAGCGGCGTGGCGGTTTCGACCAGCAGCGCGCGGTCCGCGCCCATTGCCAGCGCGGTGCGCAACTGGGCCTGCACGTCGGCGGGGCCGATCGAGGCGACGACGACTTCTTCGGCCGCGCCGCGCTCTTTCAGGCGCAGCGCTTCTTCGAGCGCGATCTCGTCGAAGGGGTTGATCGACAGCTTCACGCCATCGGTGATCACGCCGCTGTTGTCCGGTTTGACGCGGATGCGGACGTTGTAATCGACGACACGTTTGATGCCGACGAGGATTCGTTTCATGGACAGCCTATATGCAAAATGCGAATCAGCACACAAGATTCGCTAGTATAACCGCATAGGGCGGCCCTCACCTGAGCCTGCCAAGGTAAACTTGCCCCATGACAAAAGAAGTTCGCATCCCGCCCAGTGACAGCACCAAGAGCGTGCGCTACGAGATTCGCGGCGCGCTGGCCCGGCGTGCGCTGGAACTGGAACGGCAGGGCTACGAGATCATCTCGGTGAACATCGGCAATCCGGGGGCCTATGGCTTTCGCACGCCCGAGGCGCTGCGTCTGGCGATGATCGAGAACATGCCGCAGGCCGAAGGCTACAGCCACCAGAAGGGCATTTATCCGGCGCGCGAGGCGTTGCTGTCGCAGCAGCAGGCGCGCGGCGCGCGGGGCGCAAGCACCGACACGATCTTCATCGGCAATGGCAGTTCGGAACTGATCGACATGACGCTGCGTGCGCTGTTGAACGACGGCGACGAAGTGCTGGTGCCCGCGCCGGATTATCCGCTGTGGACTGCGGCGGTGACGCTGAATGGCGGTCGTGCGGTGCACTATGCCTGCCGTCCCGAGAATCGCTTTTATCCCGATCCTGCCGAAGTCGAATCGCTGATCACGCCGCGCACGCGCGCGCTGGTGGTGATCGATCCGAACAATCCTACGGGTGCGGTGTATCCGCGCGAGGTGCAGCAGCAACTGGTGCGCATTGCCGAAAAGCATCATTTGGTGATCTTCAGCGATGAAATCTACGACGGCATCACCTACGAGGGCGCACAGTTCACGCCGATTGCCTCGCTGGTGAGCGATACGCTGTGCGCAACGCTGTCGGGCCTGTCGAAGGTGTATCGCGCGGCCGGTTATCGCGTGGGCTGGGTGAGTTTTTCCGGGGCCACGCATGGAGCCACCGACTATCTGGCGGCGGTGGAATTGCTCGCCTCGATGCGGATGTGCAGCAATGTGCCGGCGCAGTGGGCCATTCAAAGCGCGCTGGGCGGTTATCAGAGCATTGCCGATTTGTGTTCGCCGGGCGGTCGGTTGTATGAGTCGCGCAAGGCGGTGATCGATGCGGTGAGCCGCAGCCGTTTTCTGAAACTGACGCCGCCGGATGGCGCGCTGTATGCCTTCATCGGCGTGAAAGACACGGCGCCGAATTTCGACGATCGGCAGTTTGCGCTGGAATTGCTGGAACAGCAGCATGTGCTGATCACGCCGGGCGCGACGTTCAACGTGCCTTACAACGATCATTTCCGCACCACACTGCTGCCCGATGCGGCAACGCTGACGCGGGTGTTCGAACGAATCGATGCGCAGCTTGAAGCTTGGACTGCGCATCATCAGTCGGCTTCACCGGTGCTGCCGACCGATGCGCGCATCGCCGATGCACGCGGACGGTTCAGGTAATGCCGCGCTCAGTGGTTAGCTGAGCGGCGGCAGGCATGGACGCCGCGATCGCGCAGGCGCTGGGCGCAGATCGCACGCTGGTGGTGTCTTCGCGGCACCGGGCCGCCGCGTTGCAGCGCGCCTGGGCGCGTGCGCGGCGCGAAGCAGGCGATGCGGTTTGGCGCACGCCCGAGATTCTTTCCTTTGAGGCTTGGTTCATTCGTCAGTGGCGGCGTGCGCGCGAGGCCGGAGGCTTGGCGTGTGCGCTGCAATTGCTGAGCACGGCGCAGGAGCGGCGTTTGTGGACGCAGGTGCTGGATCAGATGTCGCTGCGCGAGGGGGCGGGCGAGGGCGGATTGCGCGCGCACTCGGCCTCGTTGATGCAGGCGGCGACGCGCGCGCGGCGCGATCTGCTTGATCTGGCTTCAGGGGCGTTGAGCGTTGAGGAACGATTGCTCGTGGAGGCGCTGGCAGAAGTGG
>JAITMN010000024.1 GCA_031277355.1 Nevskiaceae bacterium
TGAAGGAGACCTTGCGAACGCGCGGATCGTGCAGGATCGCGTTGCATACCGCGCTGGCGTTAGTGGTGGTGAGGATGTTGACGACGCCGGAGGGCACACCGGCATCGCGCAGAATTTGCCCGATGGCCAGAGCGGTTAACGGCGTCTCGGCGGCGGGTTTGAGAATCACCGTGCAGCCTGCCGCCAGCGCCGGGGCAATCTTGCGCGTTGCCATCGCAGCGGGAAAATTCCACGGCGTAACCAGCAGTGCGATGCCGATAGGTTGATAACGGACGAGGATGTGATTGGCTCCGCTGGGCGCGGTGGCGAATTCGCCCAACACGCGCGGGGCTTCTTCGGCGTACCAGCGAAAGAACTCGGCGGCGTAGAGCACTTCGGAGCGCGCATCGCTGAGCGTCTTGCCGTTTTCCAGACTAATCAGTTGCGTCAACCAGTCGGCGTTGGCGACGATCCGTTCAAAGCACTTTCTCAGCACTTCGGAGCGTATGCGCGGCGCGGTGTTGGCCCATGCACTGGCCGCTGCTGCGGCGGCATCGACGGCGGCGATGCCGTCGGTGATTGCGCCATCGGCAACGGTGGTGAAGGGCTTGCCGGTGGAGGGGTCTTCAACATCAAAGCGTTTGCCATCCGCGCCATCGCGCCACTGATCACCGATCAACAGGCCGGTGTGAATCGCGGGGGCATCGGCGTGAAGCCGGACCGGCAGGCGGAAGGTGTTGCTCATCAGTTGGCTAGTGTATACGGCCCGCACAGCGCGCGCCGATAGACTGGTATTCTGTCGATGCGTGGAAGGGGGATGAAAATGCCGAAGAATTTGCTGGCCGTCGCGGCTGCGACAGTGCTGTTGCCCATCATCGCAGCGACCGCCGAAGCGCAGAACGCCGTCACTGCCGAAGCCTTTGCCGTGGAGCGCCCCACGCTGTTGTCGCTGGGCTTTGAATGGCGCATCGCCGGGGATGAGAACCGCAATGCCGCCGTTGCGGTGTCGTATCGCAAGAAGGGCGAAAGCGATTGGCGCACGGGCCTGCCGATGCTGCGGATGAATGGCGAGCGGGTCACGGGCTACGCTCCCGGCCCCAGCCGGTATGGCGAGCGGGCCACGTCGATCTACGATTTCACGGCGCCGAACATGTTTGCAGGGTCGGTGCTGAATCTGGAGCCGGACACCGAATACGAGACGCGCTTCGTGCTCAGCGACCCCGATGGCGTCAGCGGCAACGCGGAGCAGACCGCCACCGTGCGCACACGCAAGACGCCCGCGCCTGCTGCCGGCGGCAAGGTGTATCACGTCTACCCTTCCGGCTATAAAGGCGCAACGCAGGAACCTGCGTTTTTCAGCCTGATGGCCGCCTACTACACCGGCGCGGATCACTCGGATCATTCCATTGCCTATCCTCAGCGCGTGCAGCCCGGTGACACGATTCTGTTGCACGCCGGTGTCTATAAAGACGATAGCCGCAACTACTCGGGCTTTGATCCCAATGCAGCGGCCTATGGCACGCCGTTTGATGGAACGTATTTTCTCACGGGCAGCGGCACGCCCGACAAGCCCATCGTCATCAAGGCGGCCGGTGATGGCGAGGTGATCTTCGACGGCAACGGCAACTTCAATCTGTTCAACCTGATGGCCGCGAACTACCACTACTTCGAAGGCATCACGGTGCGCAATACCGAAGTGGCGTTTCTGCTGGGCTGGAAGAGCATCGCCGGGGCCAGCGGTTTTTCGCTGGTGCGATCACGCGCCGAAGACGTGGGCCGCGTGGTGCAGGACGAATGGGCCGGCTCCAAAGACTTTTACATTGCCAACAATGTGTTCATCGGCCGTCACGATCCGCAGAAATTGCAGACGTGGTACTACCAGCCCGACATCTGGTCGAAATATCCGGGTTTTCCCGCGCCGATCACTTCCGAATATGCGATCAAGGTGTATGGTCAGGGGCATGTGGTGGCGCACAACACCGTTGCGCATTGGCATGATGGCATTGATTTTTCGACCTACGGCACACCCGGCAACGATCCGGACCAGTTCCCCAGTTCAAACGATTTCTACAACAACGACATCACCAACATCGCCGACAACTGCATCGAGACCGATGGCGGCGGGCACAACATTCGCGTCTTCAACAATCGCTGCTTCAACTCGGCGGTCGGCGCGTTCAGCGCGCAGCCGATCTTCGGCGGGCCGGTGTACTTCTATCGCAATCTGAGTTTCTCGGGCACCGCAGGCGGTCCGTTGAAGCTGATCGATACGCCCGCCGGCGTGCTGATCTATCAAAACACTTTCATTGGTCAGGGATCGATGGCCGGCCCGGTGAGCAATGTGCACCTGCGCAACAATTTGTTCATCGGCGATAACTGGAAAGTGCCGGTGTTCACCCTTTCCACTTTCACGAATTACTCCACTTCGGATTACAACGGCTTTCGGCCCAATCCGCAGGTGGAGAAAAACTTTGGCTGGAACTCGCCGGAATTTTCCGTGGCGAGGGAATACGCCAAGCCGGTGGTGCGGCGGCCGTTTGCCACGCTTGCCGAGTATGTGAAGGCCGCCGGGCAGGACGGGCACAGCATCCTGCTCGACTACGATGCGTTCACGAAGGTCACTGCGCCCGATCCGAATGATCCGCAGCGTCTGCTTGATCCGAAGGACTACGACTTCACACTGGTGCGCCGCTCGAAGGCCATCGACAAGGGCATGGTGCTGCCCAACATCACCGACGGCTTCACCGGCCGCGCGCCGGACCTGGGCGCGTTCGAGTATGGCCAGCCGCTGCCGCACTATGGCCCGGTCGATGGACCCTGAGGGCACCAGATAGATGCAATTTCCCGCCGCCCGCACCACAATAGTGCAATAGCGGGCGCGGGAAGCGCCGATCTGGCGTGTAATCTGTTGATCTGACTGCAAATTCATCTTGGCACGAAGCCTGCATTGCTCAGGAGGGCCTGCCGTCCAAGAATTGCCTTTCCATCGGAGGAGCCATGACGACACCGAGCGACGTGCTGAAGATCATCAAAGACAAGGAGGTCAAGTACGTCGACCTGCGCTTCTGCGATACGCGCGGCAAGGAACAGCATCTGACGATGCCGGCGCGTATCGTCACCGAGGATTTGTTCGTCGATGGCAAGATGTTCGATGGTTCGTCGATGGCCGGATGGAAGGGCATCAACGACTCGGACATGATGCTGATGCCGGATGCGGCCAGCGCGGTGCTCGATCCGTTCTTCGAAGACACGACGCTGAACATTCGCTGCAATATCGTTGAACCGGCCACGATGCAGGGTTATGGACGCGATCCGCGTTCACTGGCGCTGCGCACGGAGACTTACCTGAAGTCCACCGGCATTGCCGACAGTGCGCTGTTTGGTCCTGAAAACGAATTCTTCATTTTCGATGATGTGCGTTGGCACAACGGGATCAACTCCGCCGGTTACACGATCGACTCTTATGCCGGCGCGTGGAATTCCAATACCGCGTTTGCCGATCGTCCGAATCTGGGTCATCGGCCTACCGTAAAGGGTGGCTACTTTCCGGTGCCGCCGGTGGATGGCTTTCAGGACATCCGTGGCGAGATGTGCAATGCGCTGGAAGACATGGGCATTGAAGTGGAGGTTCATCATCACGAGAACGCCACCGGCGGTCAGTGTGAGATCGGCGTTGGCGCGGGCACGTTGATGCGCAAGGCCGATGAGGTGCTGATCCTGAAGTATGTGGTGCACAACGTCGCCAATCGTTATGGCAAGACGGCCACCTTCATGCCCAAGCCGCTGGTGGGCGATGCCGGTTCGGGCATGCATGTGCATCAGTCGTTGTCCAAGGGCGGCAAGCCGCTGTTTGCGGGCGATCGATACGGCGGTCTTTCCGATCTGGCGCTGTACTACATCGGCGGCATCATCAAGCATGCCAAGGCCATCAACGCCTTCACGAATCCGGGCACGAACAGCTACAAGCGTCTCGTGCCGGGATATGAAGCGCCGGTGCTGCTGGCCTATTCAGCGCGCAATCGCTCGGCGTCGATTCGTATTCCGTGGGTGTCGAGTCCGAAGGCGCGTCGTGTCGAAGTGCGTTTTCCGGATTCGCTGGCCAATCCCTATCTGGCGTTCAGCGCGCTGTTGATGGCGGGCCTGGATGGAATTCAGAACAAGATTCATCCGGGCGAGCCGGCGGACAAGGATTTGTACGACCTGAAGCCCGAGGAAGCCAAACACATTCCGCAGGTGTGCGGTTCGCTGGAGATGGCGCTGGAGCATCTTGACAAGGATCGCGGCTTCCTGAAGGCCGGCGGCGTGTTCACCGACGATCTGATAGATTCCTACATCGGGCTGAAGATGCAGGACGTGACGCGCTTTCGCATGTCCACGCATCCGGTCGAGATGGATATGTACTACAGCATGTAGGGAGGCTGGCTGAATCTCATGCGCAAACTTGCCTGCCTGTTGGTGCTGGTCTGTGGCGTAACGGCTTTGTCTGCCGCAGAAACCTGGCGCTGGCGCGATGCGGATGGCGTGGTTCACTTCTCCGACGTGCCGGTGCCGGGAGCCGAGCGCGTGACGCTGAATTCAGCGCCGAAGCCCGGTTCAACCGCGCCGGTTTCCAACCCGGATTCCCGCCGCGAATTTGTGGCCCCCGATGAGCCCGGCGTATCGCCCATCGTGCCGTATCAGCGCTGCGTGATCACTTCGCCCGGCAACGATCAGGTCTTCCAGAATGAAACTGCGGTGCAGGTGACGCTCGACCTGCAACCGGGGCGACAGGCCGATCATCAGATTCTGATGCTGTTTGATGGGCAGCCTGCCGGTACGTGGGATACGTTCTCGGCGGCCGGTGCGCTCAGCGGGTTGACTCGCGGCACGCACACGCTGGTGGCGCGCGTTGTTGATGGTGCGGGCCGGCCGCTGTGCATCAGCCCGTTGGTGAGCTTTCACATTCTGCTGCCCTATGTCCGGCCGCAGTTTCGACCCCGCTGAGCTGCTCGACACGCTGTCTGTCGGCGTGGCCGTGCTCGATGGACAACTGCGCCTGATTTATCTCAACGCCGCCGCGCAGGATTTGATGGCGGTGAGCGCCAAGCAGGCGCAGGGACGTGTGTTCGGCGATCTGTTTGCCGATGCCGGCGAACTGACGCTGCTGCTGAATCGCAGTCTCGCGCGGCTTGAAATCTGTGCGTGGCATGAGATCAGTCTGAGTGATCAGATCGTGGTTGATCTGATCGTCACACCTTTGGACAAGGGCGCTGAGGGCGTGCATCTGCTCGTGGAGCTGATCGACGCAACGCGCCGTCAGCGCATCTTTCGCAACAGCGACATGCTTGAGCGCATCGACGGCAGCCGGTTGATGATTCGTCAGTTGGCGCATGAGGTGAAAAATCCGCTGGGTGGATTGCGCGGTGCGGCGCAGTTGCTGGAGCGAGAACTTTCTGATCCGGCGCTGCGTGAATACACGGCGGTGATCATCGCCGAGGCCGATCGGCTCAGCGCATTGGTCGATGCGATGGCCGGTTCCAGTCAACCCGCGCGCAAGGCGCTGCTGAATGTGCATGAACTGTGCGAGCATGTGATGGCGCTGCTGCGCGCCGAAGCGCCTCAGGGCATGCGGATCGAGCGCGACTACGATCCCAGCGTGCCGGAGGCGTTGTTTGATCGCGATCAGGTGGTGCAGGCGCTGCTGAACGTGGCGCGCAATGCGATGCAGGCGGCGGGCGCGCAGGGCCACGTTACGCTGCGCACGCGCATTCGTCACGGAGCCAACATCGGCGCGATGCGTCATCGTCTGGCGGTGGTGATTGAAGTGGAGGACAACGGGCAGGGCGTGCCGCCCGAGCTGGCGCGGTCGTTGTTTCTGCCGCTGGTTACGGGGCGACCCAATGGCACCGGCATCGGTCTTGCCGTTGCGCAGGATTTGATTGCGCGCAATGGCGGCATCATTGAATACACCAGTCAACCGGGGTTCACGGTGTTTCGTCTGATCCTGCCGCTTGAGGGGGCGATGGCATGAATCACTCTGCGCTTGCCGTGTGGGTGGTTGACGATGATGCCTCGATACGCTGGGTGTTGGAGCGCGCGTTGACTCGCGCGCACATCACTCCGCGACTGTTCGACTCGGCCGAATCCGCGCTCGCCGCGCTGCGCACGCAGTTGCCCGATGTGTTGATGACGGACATTCGCATGGCGGGTCAGTCCGGGTTGGAATTGCTGCGGCAGTTGCGCGAGCGATATCCGCAATTGCCGGTGATCGTGATGACCGCGCACTCGGATTTGGATAGCGCGATATCGGCCTACGAAGGCGGTGCGTTTGAATATCTGCCCAAGCCCTTCGATATCGATGAGGCGGTGGAACTGGTGCGCCGCGCCGCGCCGGATACCGGCACGCGCAGTGCTGCCGCGCGCGGTGCTGCCGCACGCAGTGCCGATGCGCCGATATCGGCGCAGTTGTCGAGTTTGCTGGGCCGCGCGCCGGCGATGCAGCAGGTGTTTCGGGCCATCGGGCGGCTGTCGCGTTCCAGCATGAATGTGCTGATTACCGGCGAATCCGGCGTCGGCAAGGAGTTGGCCGCACGCGCGTTGCACGAGCACAGTCCGCGCGCCAAGGGCGTGTTTGTGGCGCTGGATACCTCCGCGATTCCCGGCGAGTTGTTGGAGTCGGAACTGTTCGGCCACGAGAAAGGCGCTTTCACCGGCGCGGATGGGTTGCGGCGCGGGCGCTTCGAGCAGGCCGATGACGGCACGTTATTCCTCGATGAAATCGGCGACATGAGTCTGCCGCTGCAAACGCGGCTGTTGCGTGTGTTGGCCGAGGGCGAGTTTTATCGTGTTGGCGGGCAGGTTCCGATTCGCGTGGATGTGCGCGTGATCGCGGCCACGCATCAGAATCTGGAGCAGCGCGTGGCGCAGGGGCAGTTTCGTGAAGACCTGTTCCATCGTCTGAATGTGATTCGCATCGAACTGCCGCCGCTGCGCGCACGGCGCGAGGACATTCCCGATCTGCTGACGCACTATCTGGCGGTGGCTGCGCGCGAACTGAGAGTGCAGCCCAAGACGCTGACGCAATCGGCGCTTGATAAATTGACCGCTTACGCCTGGCCGGGCAATGTGCGCGAACTGGTGAACCTGTGCCGCAGCCTCACCGCATTGGCGGCGGGCAGTCAGGTGCATGAGGATGATCTGCCTGCGTCGATTGCCGGCAAAGCGCTTGCTTCCCGCGACGATGATTGGGC
>JAITMN010000285.1 GCA_031277355.1 Nevskiaceae bacterium
CCTCCGTGGCGCTGCCGTCGATTCTAACGCGTATTGGCCGCCAGCCCCGCAACCTTCGTCACAACCTGCTCCATCGCCTGCCGCGCTGCGGCTTCAAACGCCTGCACGATCGACTCCATGCGATTCTCGGCGGCGGGCACCGTGGCCTGCCCATCGCAGCGCCCCAGCGGTTCGCGCGCACCGCCGGTCAGCAGCAAGCACTCAAAGGCCACATGCACCTGCGGGGGCGCGGCCTCGTTGGCCGAATAGGCCGCCTCGAAGTGCCGCACCATCAGCGACAGCACAAAGCGCTCCGCGCCGCCGCCACGCTCGCTATCGCTGACCGACTCGAATCGGTTGGACGACAGCAACGTCTGCGTCGCAAAGGCATCCACCACCTGCGGCAGCGACGCCCCCCAACGGCTGTCGGCGAAGTAGTCGAGCCGGTTGCCCGGACGCAGCAGCGCAATGCGCATCGTTTCCAGGCCCGGCTGCACCTCCGGCCGGCGCACCGACAGCACGCCGGGCGTCGGCGTGACCGCGCCAGCAGCGGCGGGTTCGGCCGGATGCAGCACATAGATTTGCTCCACCCCACTGCGCCTGAGCAGCCCACCGCAGGCGGCCAGCGGCACGAGCAGCGCAGCCACGATCACGCCACGCCCGATCGCCCCACGCCTGATCGCCGCGCCCATCATCTTGAATTTCATCGGGGCACCTTCACTCCGCCCAACGGGCGGCGAT
This sequence comes from Nevskiaceae bacterium, assembly GCA_031277355.1. Taxonomy (GTDB): domain Bacteria; phylum Pseudomonadota; class Gammaproteobacteria; order Steroidobacterales; family Steroidobacteraceae; genus ZC4RG30. Next base: position 721 of record JAITMN010000285.1, read on the forward strand.
AGAGAACCCGCGAGGGGTCCTGTTGCAGCGATTCGGCCAGCGCGCTCAATTGCTCCACGGTCTTGCGCGTCTCGCGCAGCGTGCGCTCCAGTTCCGGCAGCCCATCGCGCGTGAAACCCGTCACGCTGTCGCCATTCTTGGCCATGAGGTCGATGAGCTGTGCGCTGGCCTGTTCCAGATTCACCGAAGTCTTTTGCAGACTATCCACCAGATCGCCCACTTTCGTGCCCAGCGACGGCAGCGTCTGGTTCAATCCGGCCGACAACCTGCGAATCTCCGCGCCGGTGCCGTTCAATTCGATCAGCAGCGCGTTGACGTTTTTCATCGTGTCCGGCATCTGCTCGCTGGTCACCGCCAGGTTCTGGATCATCCGGCCCAGCGACTCGGAGTTACTTTCCGAAAACACCACCTGCATCCGTTCCAGCAGATTCGTTGCGCTGTCGGCCAGCACCGGCAATTGCGAGAGAAAGGCGTCGAAACCCGATGGCACCGTGTTGATCACGCGATACTGCTCGCTGGGTACCGGCGGCATCACCTCGCGCTGACTCACGTTTTGACGCAGATCAATGAACAGCAGCCCGGTCACGCCCGCCAGCGACAATTGCGCAGTGGTGTCTTCCGACACCGGCGTGCTGCGGTCGATGTCGGCCACCACCTGCACGCGCGCCGCGTCGCGCGGGTCGATGCGTATCGTGCGCACGCGGCCCACGTCCACGCCCAGATAACGCACCGGCCCGCCCTGCGACAGACCACTGACGCTGCCGGCGAAGTAGATTTCCCAGGGCTGATAACTGCGCCGCTCGCGGCCATCCGAGTACCAGTACACGAACAGCCCGGCCATCACCGTCACCAGAATGACGAATGCGCCGACGGCTGTGTAATTGGCTTCACGCTCCATGCACTGCTTCCTCCGGCTTTGCCACGAAGCGCGCCGCGCGCGTGCCGTGGAAGTAGGTTTTGATCCAGGGATGCGGATTATCGACGATGCGCTCGCGCGTGTCGGTGATCATCTTGCGATCCACGATCACGCCGACGCGATCGCACAGGCGAAAGATCGTATCCAGATCGTGAGTAATCATCACCACGGTGAGCCGCAATTCCTTTTGCAGATAGGCTATCAGGTCATCGAACGCGGCGGCGCTGATCGGGTCCAGACCCGACGTGGGCTCATCCAGAAACAGCAGTTTTGGATCAAGCGCCAGAGCACGCGCCAGCGCAGCGCGTTTGATCATGCCACCGGAAAGCTGCGAAGGATACTTCGCGCCGGCATCGGCGGGCAGGCCGACCAGCGCAATCTTCAGTCGCGTGAGTTCTTCCAGCGCATCGGAGGGCAGATGCCGCAGATGTTCCAGCATCGGCAACTGCACGTTCTCGCGCACGGTCAGCGCCGAGAACAGCGCGCCCTGCTGAAACGTAACGCCATAACCGGCCTTGGCCTCGCGCATCGCCGCGCCGCCCAACTGCGTCAGATCAACCCCATTCACATGCACGCTGCCGGCCTGCGGCCTTCGCAGCCCGAGAATGGTTCGCAGCAACACCGACTTGCCGCTGCCCGAACCGCCCAGGATGCCGAACACTTCGCCGCGCACCACTTGCATGTCAAGCCCGTCGTGCACCGCCTGACGGCCAAAGCGGTTCACGAGGCCGCGCACTTCCACCGCGATGTCTTCGTTGGCGGCGTTCATAGGTCAAGCTTCATGAACAGCACCGCAAACAGCGCATCGGCCAGCAACACGAAGAAGATCGACTGCACCACCGCAACGGTCACGAGCCGCCCCAATTCGCGCGAAGACCCGCGCACCTGCATGCCGCGAAACGTGCCCGAAAGCCCGATCAGCAGCGCGAACACCGGCGCCTTGAACATGCCCACCCAGAACGTGGTCGGCGCGATGGCCTCATCGGCGCGAGAGATGAACTGCTGCACCGGCATGTCGAGCAATTGATGGCACAGCAGCGCGCCGCCCACCAGACCGATGATGTCGGCGATGAAGGTCAGCAGCGGCAATGCGATGATGAGCCCGAGCACGCGCGGCAGGATCAGCACTTCCACCGGATCAACGCCGGTGGCGTCGAGCGCGTCCACTTCCTCGTT
>JAITMN010000118.1 GCA_031277355.1 Nevskiaceae bacterium
GAACACATGAAGATCATGGGCGTGCGCGCGCTGCTCGTGCTGCGCGAGGACGTGGTCGTGGGATTGATCACGTCCTACGACATTCAGGGCTCGCGCGTGGCGCGTTTTCAGCACAGCGCAAACCATCGGCGGCGCGAGGATGTTGAAGTTGGCGACATCATGTCGCCGTGGGAGCAAGTCCCGGTGGTCGATTGGCGCTTCATCGAATCAGCCAAGGTGCGCGATGTGGAAAAAGTGTTCGCGCGTTTCAATGGCAGCCATGTGGTCGTGGTTGAGCATCCGACCGAAGGCAAAACGCTGGTACGCGGCGTGATTTCGCGCGCACGTCTGGCGGTGGTGCGCGGATAGCTTTCACGCGCTCACGCAGGCAAACCACACAAGCGGCTGGATGGCGCTTCGCCTTCAATCCAGCCGTTTGTGGAACAGCAGCACCGCCGCGCTCAGCATCACCGCGATGAAGACGGCCAACGCCAGCACGTCCGGCCACAGTTCCATCAGCGCTGCGCCGCGCAGCACGATGCCGCGTATCAGGCGCAGGAAATGCGTCAACGGCAGCACTTCGGCGATCCACTGCGCCGCCGGCGGCATGCCCGAGAACGGGAACATGAAACCCGACAACAATATCGACGGCAGAAAGACAAAGAACGTCATCTGCATCGCCTGAAACTGCGATTTGGCGCGCGTTGAAATCAATAGCCCCAGCGACAGATTGGCAAGAATCAGCAGCATCGCCGCAGCGTAAACATCGATCAAACGCCCCGCGATGGGCACGCGAAACAGCCACACGCCAAGGCCCAGCACCAGCGTGGTTTGCAGCAGCCCGATCACCACATAAGGGGCCACCTTCCCTACCATCAATTCGGCGCGGCTCACCGGCGTTGCGATCAACAACTCCATATTGCCGCGCTCGCGTTCGCGCACGATGGCTACCGCCGTGAACAACACCATCGTCATCGTCAGAATCACGCCGATCAGTCCGGGCACGATGTTCACCGCCGAGCGACGCTCGGGGTTGTAGAAACTCACTACACTGATCGGGTTGGGCGACAATTCCAACGGACGTGTATTGGCAATGGGCGCAGTATCGAGCGGCACCTGCGCCAACTGCATCGCGGCGCTTTGCACCACAGTGTCGCTGCCATCCACCATCACCTGCGCCACGTCGCGGCCATCGAAGCGGCGCGCTTCAAAATCTGGCGGAATCACGATGCCAAGGCTGATCTGCCCACGGCGCAGCGCTTGCGTCAATTCCTGCGGCGTCGTGGCAGCCATCTTCGGCGCGATCACGCCGGTGGCCATCATGTCCATCACCAGTGCGCGTGAGGCCGATGTATTGGCCTGATCAGCGACACCGGCTGACAGACCGCGCAACTTCAGATTGATCGCATAACCAAACAGCAGCAGCAGGATCATCGGGATGCCAATGATCATCGCCAGCGTCACGCGATCACGGCGCAACTGCCGCGATTCCTTCAGCATCACGGCACCGAGACGACGCAGGTTCAAGGCGACATCTCCCCTGCCCTGCGCGACCTGCCGGTGGCGGCGACAAAGACATCTTCCAGATTCGGCGTTGTGGTTTGCACATCGGCGCTGATGCCCGCATCGTGCAGCGAAGTTTGCAGACGCTGCGGCGAAGCCTGCGTGTGCGTCAGCACGCGCAGCGCCGTGCCGATCTGCGCCACGCCAGCCACTTCCGGCGCAGCCGATAGCGCTTCGCGTGCGCGGCGCAGGTCTGCTGCCTGCACGCGCAACGTGCGTCCGTCGAGCTTTGCGATCAACTCCGCCGGCGTGCCATCGCCCACCAGACGCCCGTGATCGAGAATGGCAAGACGATGACAGCGCTCGGCTTCTTCCATGTAGTGCGTGGACACCAGCAGCGTCTTGCCTTCATCGGCCAGATCAAACAGCTTGTCCCAGAAATCGCGCCGCGACTCCGGGTCCACGGCGCTCGTGGGCTCATCGAGAAACAGCAGTTCGGGTCGATGGATCACCGCGCCTGCCAACGCCAGGCGCTGTTTTTGTCCGCCGCTGAGCGTGCCGGCCAATTGCTTCTGGCGATCGGCGAAGTCGTATTCAATCAGCAATTCCTCAACGCGGCGCGCGGCCTCACGGCGCGACAATCCCTGCACGGCAGCCAGAAATTCCAGGTTCTCGCGCACGCCCAAATCCTCGAACAGCGAAAACTTCTGCGTCATGTAACCGACGCGCAATCGCAGCGCATCGGCCTGCGCCGGAATATGCAACCCCAGCACCTGAATGCTCCCCGCGCTGGGCAACAACAGACCGCAGAGCATGCGAATCATCGTGGACTTGCCCGAACCATTGGGACCGAGAAATCCATAGACCTGCGCGCGCCGCACCGTGAGGTTCACCGCATCGACGGCCACGAGATCACCAAAGCGGCGCGTTACGCCACGCGCGTCGATGACGATGTTCGGATCGTTTACGACTCCATCGTTCACGGACCGAATTCAACCCATAGCGGCAGACCTGCGGGCAAGTCGCGCGCATCGGCCTGCAATTGCACTTCGGCCAGATAGCTCAGGCGCGTGGCGTCCTGACCCGTCAGCGCGTAGTACGGCGTGAAAGTGGGATCGCTGCGAATCATCCGCACGCTGCCCGCCCACACCTGATCGCGGCCTTCGATATGAACACGCGCCGCGCTGCCCACCTTCACATCAGCGCGCAACGGCTCCGGCACATACACGCGCGCAAACGGTGCATCGCCGGCCAGCAGCACGACCAGCGGCGCGCCCACCGGCGCCTGATCGCCGAGCCGATAGGGAATCGAATCCACCACCGCATCGCGCGGCGCGATCAGCGTGAGTTTGTCGAGCGTGACCTGCTGCGCCGCCGCCTGAGCCTGCGCCGCCTGCACCACCGCCGCGCCCTGCTCTATCTGCTCCGGGCGCGTGCCGCGCTCCAATTCCAGCAGCGCCTGCTCGGAGGCGCGCACCAACGCATCGGCGTTGTCGGCGGCGGCGCGAGCGCGGTCGATCTCCGCCGCCGAGATCAGATTCTGGCCGCCCAGAGCGCGCACGCGGTCGTAGTAGGCGCGAGTCTCGATGGCCTGCGCACGCGCCGCAGCGAGGCTGGCGCGGGCCTGTGCAACCTGCTCGACGCGCGGACCGGCCTTCAACTCCGCCAGCGCCGCGCTGCCCTGCTGAATCTGCGCCTGCGCGGCAGCCAACTCAGACTGCGTGCGCGTGAGTTCCAGTTGCAGCAACGGCGTTCCGGCCGACACGCGCTGCCCTTCCCGCACCTCGATGGCGGTGATCCGCTCCGCCGCCGGCGAAGGCAGCGACAGGCGATCCCATTCCAGCGTGCCCAACGCACGCGGCGGGGCTTGCCCACAGGCCCCCAGCATCAACGCACCGCACAGCAGCCCAAAGCATTGCGAGTATTTTGATACTTTAAGAAAAATCAACATCTTGCTGAAAATGCAAGACTTTGTTGAAATCGGCTCACTGGCTTCCATTACTGCCCCATTCGCCTTGAATCCCTCGCAAGCAAGAGTATATTTCCACTGTACCTCCTTGAGATTCAAGGAGGTTATAGAGGAATATCAATAACAAGTCCGCAAAGGCAATTGAGAATCGCATGCCCACCGAAAACATCCTCGAAAGACTTCATCAGGCCACGCTGCTGCTCTGTGGCGACGGTTCGGTCAAAGACCGTCTGGCCGATGCCTACGTCGAACATCTGGCGCGTCTGGATTTGGAACAGATTCCCGCAGACATGCGCATTGAATTCGATGCGCTGCGCACGGCGATGACGCGCGAGCGGCCGTTGTCGCGCGAAAGCGTGGCGCGTGCGTCGGTGCGCAAGATGTCGATCGAGGAGGCTTGCCGTCTGGCTGCGGTGATCGTGCGAGTGTACGCCAGCGTGGCGCAGGAGCAGCGCGGCACGCGCACGCAGCGCAACGCCGAGCGTGCGCCTCAACGCAAAGCGCGCGTGGCGCCGGCAACGCCGTTGCATGCTTCATCGCCCATCGTGCAATTGTTCGCCAAAGAGTCGTAAGTCAGTTGCGCCGATTGGCGCTGCGATTCACTTCAATTTGAAGTCTTTGAATTCATCGGGATTGAACTCGATGGTTTCAAAGCGCGCGGTATTCTCGCCGCGCGCCAGCAGGCGCAGCGCATCGACGAGGCCGCGCTCATTCCAATCGGCCACCTCCGTGGCGCGATCCACCAGCACTTTCGGCAGTTCCTGGCGCGTGCCGAAATACTTCATCAGCAGCACCGGCTTTTGCTTCGATCGCGCATGATTCATCTGGAAGATCGCAAGGTCCGGTTGCCGCTCATACAACCCCGGCAGCGCGATCACGACTTCGGCCTGATCGATCTGGCGGCGCAGTTCGTCGCGTATCCGCTCGCTGCCGCCGGAGGGCGGATCGTCGATCACGCTGGTGTTGCGATAGAAGAAATTGCGCGCACTTTCGAGGAATTCGAACACGCGCAGGTAGTCCTCCGCGTCTTCCCACAGGTGCGTGACAAACAGGCGGATCGGATCGGCTTGTGACATACGGCGCAGTGTAACGCACGTCACGGTACACTGTTTCAACGCCCGTCATCAGGACTCCCCGTGCGGCTCGTCGCCTACAACATCCGCTATGCCACCGGCACCGGCCCGGCCTTCCACCTGCCGCTGCCCGGCGCGGGCTATCTGCGCAGCAATCGCCGCGTGCTGGCTGGTCTCGTGGAGTTTCTGCGCCAGCAGGACGCCGACATCATCGGCCTGATCGAAGTGGACACCGGCTCGGTGCGCTCGGGCATGGTCAATCAGGCCGAGTTCATCGCCAGCAGTCTGGGGCATTACTCCATCTACGAGTGCAAGTATGGCAGCAACTCGCTGAACAACCGCCTGCCCATCGTGCGCAAGCAGGCCAATGCCTTTCTGGCCGCACCGCGCGTGCGCGGCGAGCGCTTTCATTATTTCGACTCCGGCATCAAGCGGCTGATCATCGAACTGGAACTGGACGACGTGTGCGTGTTTCTCGTGCATCTGTCGCTGAAGTTCCGGCATCGGCAATATCAATTGCGCTACCTGCATGATCTGGTGATCAAGTCCGCCAAGCCGGTGATCGTGGCCGGTGATTTCAATACGTTCTGGGGAACGCATGAGCTGTATCTGTTCATGCGCGCGGCGCGGCTGCGCAGCGCCAACGAGCGCAATCTGCCGTCGTTTCCCTCGCATGCGCCGCGAGCGGAGCTGGACTTTGTGCTGGTCAGTGAAGGCATCACCGTGCACGATTTCCATGTGCCGGACATTCGCCTGTCGGATCATCTGCCCATCGTTTGTGATTTCAGCGTGCA
>JAITMN010000121.1 GCA_031277355.1 Nevskiaceae bacterium
GACCTCACCGACCGGCTGATGCTGACGATGGTCAACGAATGTGTGGCCTGCCTGCGGCTGGGCGTGGTGGCCGACGCGGACCTGATCGACGCGGGCGTGATCTTCGGCGCAGGCTTTGCGCCGTTTCGCGGCGGGCCGCTGCATTGGGCCACTCAGCAGCCCGCCAGCGCGCTGCGGGAGCGGCTCGAACAGCTCACTTTGCAACGTGGCGCACACTTTCAACCCGACGCCGGCTGGTCGCTGTTATAGGCCGTGCTAGCATCCGACAGATGAGTGACGAGCGGCCCGTGGACTGGAAATTGCTGGCGCAATTCTCGCCGCTCGACGGCATGAAGCAGGAAAACCAGATTTCGCTCGCGCGCAAGATGGCTCTCCACAAACTCGACCCCGGCACGCTGCTGTTCAGGGAAGGCGATCAGGCGCGCAATACGATCTGGCTGGTGTCCGGCGCGGTGTCGCTGTCGGAAGGCAATCAGGTCAGCGGGATGGTCACCGCCGGCACGCCCGATGCGCGCAATCCCATTGCCTTCAAGAACGCCCCGCCGCGTTCCTGCCGCGCGATAGACGAAGTGGAATACCTGTCCATCGACAGCGAACTGCTCGACATGATCCTCACCTGGGATCAAACCGGCGTGTACGAGGTGACCGAACTGCGCAGCGCGCCGCCGGATGACTGGATGAGCACGCTGCTGCAAAGCCGCGCGATGCAGCGCATTCCGCCAACGAACCTGCAAGCCATCTTCATGCGCATGCAGCGCACGCCGATGCGTGCGGGCGACGTGGTGATTCGTCAGGGCGATGAGGGCGACTACTTCTATGCGATCGTCAGCGGCAAGTGCGCGGTGACGCGCGAAACGCCGCTGAGCAAGGACGGCATTCGCCTCGCCGAACTCACCGTCGGCGACATCTTCGGCGAAGACGCGCTGATCTCCGAATCCAAACGCAACGCCAGCGTGACGATGCTGACCGACGGCATTCTGATGCGGCTGAACAAGCAGGACTTCCGCGAATTGCTGAACGAGCCGGTGCTGCGTTGGGTGAACGCCGAGCAGGCGCGCACGCTGGTGGCTCAGGGCGGTCGCTGGCTCGACGTGCGGTTGCCTTCGGAGTTTCAGAATTCTGCGGTGGACGATGCGATCAACATTCCGCTGGTCTTCATTCGCCTGAAGCTGAACCTGCTGCAGAAAGACACACCCTATGTGGTGTACTGCGACACCGGGCGGCGCAGTTCTGCCGCAGCGTTCATTCTGGTCGAAAAGGGCTTCAACGCCTATGTGCTCAGAGGCGGTGTGTCGTCGCTGAACGGCTGAAAGGCCAACGCCTCACATCGTGTGCGTGGTCTTTTCTCCGGCCAGCGCGCCGGCCAGATAGTTCTCGATGCGCTTTTGCGTCTGCCCGTGATCCTGCTCGCTGAACTGCACGCCGATGCCTGCGGCGCGACGGCTCTGCGCGCCCTTGGGCGTCACCCAGATCACGCGGCCGGCCACGGGGAGTTTTTCATCCTCGCCCATCAGGTTCAGCAGCATGAACACCTCATCGCCCAGGCGATAGCTGCTGGTGGTGGGAATGAACAGGCCGCCATTGTTCACGAACGGCATGTAGGCCAGATACAGCGCGCTTTTGTCTTTGATCGTCAGCGTCAGCAAACCCGGCTTGTTCGCGCTGGTTCGGCCCGTGGATTCTCTCGGCGGCATGGCAATATCTTCCGTGTTTTACGATGCGGTGACTGCGGCGCTCAGACGCCACAGCATATCTTCCATCGCCAGCGGACGGCTGACCGTCGTGGCGAGCAAACCTTGCAACTCGCGCACCTGGTCCAGCAGCGCCAGCGCGGCGGCTATCTTCAGCGTCACCGCAGGCGCTGACAAGGACGCAGTGCGCAGAACGTGAGCGCTCAGCGCCTGCTCCAGTCCGCGCAGACGCAGCGGCATGTCTTGCCCGGACCAATGCGCCGCCTGACGCACCACGTCGAGGCGGCCGGTTTGCGCCTGTTGCAGCAGGTGCTTGATGTCGTCGCGAATCGCGCGCAGATGCGCACGGTCGGCATCCAGGGCTTCCAGCGGCGCGGGGCCAAGCACATCGAGCGCCGCTTCCCAATCGGCGCGATGACCGGGGGATTGTTCATCGAGAAAGGCCAGCGCTGCCGCGCGATCAGGCGCGGTCAATCGCAACACCTGACAACGGCTGCGCACCGTGGCCGGCAAGCGCGCCGGTTGCGTGGTCAGCAGCACCAGATGCGCGCCGGGGCGCGGCTCTTCCAGCGTCTTCAGCAGCGCATTGCACGCTTGGCGATTCATCGCATCGGCGGGGTTGATGACCACGCAACTGCCGCGCCCGCCGTGGCTCGACAGCGCCAACCACGCCGACAACTCGCGCACCTGATCCACGGTGATCTGGCCGGATTTCATTTCAGGATCGGGCACGACGAGCCGCAGATCAGGATGCTCGCCCGCCTGCGCCTGACGGCAACTGGCGCAGCGTCCACACACATCGGGCGTTGCCTCGCAGAGCACACGCTGTGCGAAATTGCGCGCAAGTTCCACGCCACCCGCGCCGGATGAATCGTGGATCAGCAGCGCGTGAGGCAGGCGTCCGGTTGCGGCAGCGTGAGCCAATTGCTGCTGGGCGGCGGCAAGCCAGGGCAGATTCATCGCACCGCCTCCACGGCCGCCAGCGCCTGCGCGAGCACGCTTTGCGTGTCCTGCGTGGCATCGATGATGTGGATGCGATCCGGTTCGGCGGCGGCGAGCGCCAGATACCGTTCGCGCACACGCGAGAAGAAGCTCAGCGTTTCATCTTCAAAGCGATCACCCGCCTCTTGGCGGCCACGCGCACGCGACAAACCCGTTTGCGGCGGAAGGTCCAATAGCAGCGTCAAATCCGGCTGCAAACGCGGATGCGTCAGCATCGCCAATTGCTCGATCATCGATGAGTCCAGACCACGGCCACCGCCCTGGTATGCGCGCGTTGCATCGGTGAAGCGATCACACAGCACCCATTCACCGCGCGCCAGCGCCGGACGAATCCGATTCTCCACATGCGCATTGCGCGCAGCGAACATCAGCAACACTTCGGCCACCGGCGGCATCGGTTCTTCGCGCCGCTTCAACACCAGCGCGCGGATGTCTTCGGCCAGCGGCGTGCCGCCGGGTTCGCGCGTCACGCAAACGCGCCGGCCGCGCTCACTCAGCGCATCGGCCAATCGCGCCTGCAAGCTGGACTTGCCCGCGCCCTCGATGCCTTCAAGCGTAATGAAACGGCCGCGAATCATGGATCGTC
>JAITMN010000122.1 GCA_031277355.1 Nevskiaceae bacterium
GCATACAGCGGCGTGCGGCCCCACCAGTCCCAACGGTTGACGTCGGCGCCCTGATCGATCAGGTATGAGGCCACATCGAAACGAAAATTCTCGGTGGCGATCAGCAGCGGCGTGATGCCTTCCGGGTCGGCCATGTTGATGTCCGCGCCGCCAGTGGCGAGATATTTCACGCAGTCCAGACAGCCCTGCCGCGCCGCATAGAGCAGTGGCGTCATGCCGCCGGGCGGACGGGCCTGCGCACGCGGTTCGCCAGTGACCTGCCGACGATTCTCATTGAGCGCCGAACGCGCGTTCGGATCGGCGCGCGAGTCGAGCAGCAGTTTCACCATCTGCGGCTGACCCTGCGCGGCGGCCCAGATCAGCGCCGTCTGACCGCGAAACTGCTCGCGCGCATCGACCTTGGCGCCGCGCTTGAGCAGCACCTTGGCCGCTTCCACATTGCCGGCGCGCGCCACGATCATCAGCGCGGTTTGTCCGTCGGGGTTGGCCCCCTCCACATTGGCGCCGGCTTTCAACAGCGCCTCGATGATGCTCACGTCGCCTGCCAGCGCTGCCTGCGACAGCGCGTTGGCCCCATAGGCATTGTTGCCATCGACCTTGGCGCGCGCCTTCAGCAGGCGCTCGACCAGCGCGCGGTCGCCGTGATAGGCCGCCCACATCAGCGCAGTGCTGCCATCGGTGGAGGCGGCGTTGACGTCAGCGCCACCCTCGATCAGCGCAATCGCCTCGCCCGACTGCTTCAAACGCGCGGCATCGACCAGCGAGGTCTGCGGCTGCACGGCCTGGGCGACCGTTGCCAACAACGCCGCGCAAGCCAGCAACGCGGTGCGACGCCAGAACGCCAAGGGTTCGCAAGACATGTTCAGATCTCCGCGAACTGTCCGCTGCTGTCACCCACCGATTCCATTTCAATGCCCACGCGATTCATCAGCGTGAGCCAGAGGTTGGCAATCGGCGTGCGTTCCGCAGGATTGATATGCTGACCGCCCTTGAGCAGGCCATTGGCTCCACCCAGCACCATCGTCGGCAGCGGATACTGGTTGTGCGCGTTGCTGTTGCTCATGTTGCTGCCATAGACGATCAGCGAATGATCGAGCAATGAGCCATCACCATCGGGCGTGTCGGCCAGACGCTTGAGGAACTTCGCCATCTGCTGCGAATGGAAGGTCTGGATCTTCACCAGCTTCTCGATCTTGGTGCCATCGCTCTGGTGGTGCGACACCGGATGGAACGCATCGGGCACACCAACGAAGTTGTAGGTCATGTTGCTGACCTCGGCGGCCATCATCATCGTGGCGATGCGGGTGAGATTGGACTGCCAGGCCAGCGCGATCATGTCGAACATCAGCATCTGCTGCTGCGGGAACTGTTCGGCCACACCCATCGGCACCGGCGGCAGATCAAGGCCCGACAGATCCTGCTGCGCCATCTTCTGCACGCGCCGCTCCACCTCGCGCACGCTGTCCAGGTAGTCGGCCAGCACCACGCGGTCCGGTGCGCCCAACCGGCGCTTCATGCTGGCCACGTCGCTCTGCACCATGTCGAGGATGCTGTTGTATTGATCGCCCAGCGCTTGACGCTCCTCGACGGTATCGCCGCGCCCGAACAGGCGCTGGAACAGATTGCGCGGGTTGTATTCCATCGGCAGCGGCGTGCTGGGCGTGCGAAACGCAATCGTGCCGGAATAGCTGCAACCATAGGCGCGATCACAAACACCACCGCCACCGCCGGCCTCGGTGGACACTTCCAGCGAAGGCAGCGGCGTGTCCTGACCGATCTTCAGCGCGGCCATCTGATCTATCGTCACCCCGCCGTAGGGATCCTGACTTTCACGCGGATGCACGCACGACAGCCAGGTGCCCGGCACGATGGCATGCACCGCCGCGCTTTCTCCGGGGCGATTGCCCAGATTGCTGACCACGATCATCTGCTGCTGATAGTCGGCCAGCGGCTCCAGAATGGGCGAGAGTTTGAAGTCTTTGCCTGATCCCGTGGGCGTCCAGCGATCCATGATCGCGCCATGCGGGAAGTAGACGAAACCCATCCGCAGATTGGGCTTGGCGGCCGTTGCGGCCAGCGCCGTTGCGGCGGGAACCATCGCATCGAGCAAGGGCAACCCAATGCCGACGCCAGCGCCACGCAGCACGGCGCGACGGGAAATGTGTTTGCGGGTGATGAAGTTCATAACTGCACCTTTTCTTCGCCAGACGGTAGTTGCTGTGTCTGAAATTCCGGACTGTTGACGATGCCCAGCACGAGATCCTCGAAACGATTGCCGTGCGGCTCGGCCTCGCGCACGATGCGGCGCACCTGCGGCATGTCGAAGTATTCCACCGAACGCCCGAGCGCATACGTCATCAGGTTGACCGTCAGCGCTTGCACGAATTGATTGGCGTTACCGGCCAGAATGTTGCGCAGACCATCGGGGCCTCGCACCGGCCTGCCATCGACCATGCTGCCGTCCGAATCAATCGGCGTGCCGGTGTCGGCATCCTTGCTTTGCCAGGCGCCCAGCGCGTCGAAGTTTTCCAGCGCCAGCCCCAGGGGGTCCATGATGCCGTGACAGGCATTGCATGAGGCCACGCTGCGATGCGCCTCCATGCGCTCGCGAACGGTCTCGGCCTTCCCGCCGGGCACGTTTTCCTTCAGCGCTGGAATCGCAGGCGGCGGCGCGGCCGGCGGCGTGCCAGAGATGACCTCCAGCACATAGGCTCCGCGCAGCACCGGCGCCGTGCGATTGGCATAGGAGGTGCCCAGCAGCATCGCGCCCTTGCCCAGCAGACCGAAGCGGTGCGAATCGTTCAGCGCGACGCGGCGGAACTGCGGCCCGCGCACATCGCGGATGCCATAGTGCAGCGCCAGACGTTCGTTGAGGTAGCTCCAGTCGGAGGTCAACAGATCGGTGACCGGGCGATCTTGCAGCAACACACTGCCCAGCCACAGCTCCATTTCCTTGCGGAAGGCGCTGCGCAGGTCTTCGTCGAAATTGGGGAATATCGTTTCATCGACGATGATTTTGTCCATGCTGCCGACTTGCAGCCACTGGAACGCAAAGTTCGTCACCAGCGTGTTGGCGCGCGGGTCGGCCAGCATGCGCACGACCTGCGCCTTGATCTGCTCCGGCTCATGCAAACGATTGGCCGCCGCCAGATCGAGCAATTGCTGATCCGGTCCCTGACTCCACAGGAAGAACGACAGCCGCGAAGCCAGATCGAGGTCGGCGATGCGCCAACTCTGGGATGCATCAGCCACCTGCGGAGCGGCCTGCTCAGCGCGATACAGAAACTTCGGCGTGGCGAGAATGGCGACGATGGAATTCTGGATGCCCGCGTCGAAGTCCTTGCCTTTGCGGCCCACCTCGAAGAAGCGCAGCGGCGCTTCCAGATCTTCGTCGGTGACCGGACGGCGATAGGCGGCGGTGGTCAACGCGGTGAGGATTTTCTTGGCGCAAGGCAGTTCATCATCCGGACCCGTTGGGCGGCAGATGAAAATGCGCTGGCGGCTGGGCGTGTCGGCCATGCCGGTGACGTTCACCGGGCCATTGATCTCGATGCCGCCGGCGCTGGGCGCGCTTGCGCCGCCACCGGCGGGATTGAACGAACTGAGCCAGTCGTCGGACTCGGACATCGCCCGCTGCTGGAAAGTGACCGTCAGTTGATGCGGCCCTGCCGTGACGGGCAACTCGATGCCACGGAACCGGGCCTGGAATTCCTTCGTGGCTTCCTGCTGCAACTGGTCGGACTTTTTCAGATCTTCGGGGCCGCCGAAGGTGCGTTCGAAGACCTGCTTGCCGTCGATCAGGAAGATGGCCCGGTGCTCCTGCCCGCCGCCGCCATAGCCACCCCCGCCGCCCACATTGAGGTTGAAGGTGTAGGTGCCGTCGGCGGGAAAGTTGTGCGTCACCGAGAAACCGCCGCGAGTGCCCAGCGGCATGCCGTCGATGTGCATGGCCTGACTGTGACGACCGCCGCGATAGGTGGCGATGGCGCGCGGAGCCTGCGCATTGCCCACCGCCAGCGCAGCCACGGTGCGGGCCGCCGAGACGTATTGATCGAGGAAGGTGGGCGACACCTTCAGCACATTGGCGATGTTGTCGAAGCCATCGCTGAGCGTGTCTTGCGGCAGCAACGAGGCCGGGTCTACATCGACGTTGAGCAATTCCTTCACGCTGCGCGCATATTCGGCGCGATTCAGACGGTGCAGCGACACATATCCGGCCTGGGGACTGGCAGCGCCGGCCTCATCCAAACGGCTTTCCAGCCACGACACGAAGTCATTGACGGCAGCCGCATCGGGGCGCTCCTCACCCGGCGGCGGCATCATCTGGCCACGCAGCTTTCTGACCGTGGCCTCCCAAGTCTTGGCTTCCTTGGCGATGCTGCCGGGCTGCAAGGTGTCGAAGGCCACACCGCCGGCCCAGTCCACCGCGTTGTGGCATTTCTCACAATAGGTGTTCAGCAGCGTCCAGTGTTGGGCCGCCGGATCGCCGGCCGCCGCCGCCACGCCGCTGACCGTCAACGCCAACAGCGGCAGCGCCAGCGCGTGGAAAACCCGCGTCGTCAGAGAATTGGCTTTCGTGTTCATCGTCAGACTATGCCACGCATTTCGCGTACATGACCATAAATGCCGCGATAGGCATTGCGGATGAATACATCCGAGTTGCCCCATCGCTCGTCGTATTTGCTGGTAGCGCCAATGGCGATCATATCGTCCACCCCCATGCCCTTGCGCATCATCTGCCAGATTTCCTCGTGCAGCGTGGTCAGCATTTCGTTCTCGGCGGCCAAATCGGCCTTGGTTTGCACCGGCCCCACGTCGGGCACGATGCGGGTTTCATCATTGACCAGATCGAGCAGCGCCTTCGTGGCATTGGCCAGACCGCCGGTCCAGCCGCCCGTGGCGGCATCGGGGATGGGATAGCGATTGGCCGTGACCACGCCGCCAGCCACCAGCACATTGGCGTCGCGGAAATAAACGTAGATATCGCCATCGGTGTGCGCCAGCGGCAAATGACCGTAGTCCACCGTGCCGCCGCCGAAAGCCAGCGTTTGCGCACCCTTGTAGAACGTGCGCGTGGGCAGCGCCTTGGGGCGCGGCGGATAGACCCGGTTTTCCCAATCCACGTCCACCGGCTGCGTGAACCACAGGCGGGTGTTTTCGTGGGCGATCAGTTCGGCCCCGTCCTGACGCAGCGTCTCGTTGCTGCCGGTGTGCTCCCAGTGCCAGTGGGTGTTGAAGGCCACCGTCACCGGCGCGCCCAGCGTCTGCCGGAGGGTTTGCAGCAGTTGCTTGGAATGTTCCGCGTTGCCGCCATCGACCAGCAGCACCCCATCCCCGCCGCGCCGCGCCACCACATTGCCGCCCGCGCCGGTGATCAGCACCAGACCCTCGGCCAGCGGCGTGACTTGCAGATCGGCCTTTGAAGCCGCCGCACCCGCAAGACCACCCAAACTTGCCGACAAGCACAAGCCTGCCGTTCCCCGGCCCAATTGAGCCAGAAACGCCCTACGACCCGATATGACCATTTTCACTCCGCGCCATCTGCTCAACACGGGCATCGAGCACACCCTGTGGCGCAGAGGATTGCATGATGCGTTTCGGGAATGTGTCGCCTGCCATCGAAGCCCCCCGGACTTATCGCGACAGTGTAGCCGGATTGTTCCGACAACGCCGCCATAGCTTCAGTTCCGGGGAAAATTCCTGGGGCGCGGCAAAACGGACAAGGGTTTGCCCTACCCCCGCCCTCCCCGCCACAACTGCGCCACGAACGCCGCCACCAGCAGCGCGCCGCCCGCGAACAGCACATCCCCCGGCATGCGCAGCCAGACCAGCGTGTGTACCAGAGGCTGATCGAGGAATTGCGCCGAGCGTGCGTACCAGTAGCCGTGCTCCAGCGCGGCGTGCAATTGCGCGATGCCCAGTGGCAGCAGCGTGAGCAGCACCATCAGCGCCAGGCCGCCGTTCAGCGCCCAGAACGCAGCGCGCAGCATGCCCTCGTGCCAATGGCCCTGCGGGCGCAGGCCGCGCAGACAGAACAGCATCAGGCCAAGGCCCAGCATGCCGTATACGCCGAACAACGCGGCGTGACCGTGTGTGGGTGTGAGGTTCAGGCCCTGCATGAAATACAGCGCAATCGGCGTGTTGATCAGAAAGCCGAGCAAGCCCGCGCCCACGAGGTTCCAGAACGACACGGCGAGAAAGAAGCGGATCGGTCCGCGATAGCGCTGCATCCACGGCGCGGCGTGACCGTGCGCCAACGTTTCGCGCGCTTCCATCGCCACCAGCGCCAGCGGCACCACTTCCAGCGCAGAGAAGCTCGCGCCCAGCGCCAACACGCCGATGGGCGTGCCGGACCAGTACAGATGATGGAAGGTGCCGAGCACACCGCCAGCCAGAAACACTATCGTTGCGAACAGCACGTTGATCGTTGCGCTGCGTGCGCGCACCAGTCCCAGCTTCACGAACAGGAAGCTGATCACCGCGACGGCGAAGACTTCGAAGAAGCCTTCCACCCACAGATGCACCACCCACCAGCGCCAGTATTCCACCACGGACAATTGCGAGTGTTCGCCCCACATCAAACCCGCGCCATACAGCAGACCGATGGCGCAAGTGGAGAGAAACAGCAGCGTGACGATGGGACTGATTTCATCGCCACGCCGCAGCGCGGGCCACAGCGCACGGCCCACCAGCGTCAGCCACAGCAGCAGGCCGATGAACAAAAACGCCTGCCAGAAGCGGCCGATGTCGGTGTATTCCCAGCCTTGATGACCGAACAGGAAATTGTTTTCAAGGGCGAGTTTTTGCGTTACCGCCAACCACTGTCCGGCAAATGCGCCGACGACGATGATCAGCAGACAGACGAACAGCAGGTTCACGCCCAAGCGCTGCCATCGCGGTTCGACGCCTGAAATTGCAGGCGCAATGTAGAGACCCGTGCCAAGCCATGCGGTGGCGATCCACAGCACCGCCAATTGCGTGTGCCAGCTTCGCGTTAGTGAATACGGCAGTACGGCGGTCAGATCGACGCCGTACATGCCTTTGTCCACCTGATAGTGCGCGGTGATCGCGCCAAGCAATATCTGCACGAGGAACAGCGCAACGACGATCCAGAAATACTTCCGCGTGGCGCGCATCGATGGCGTGAGCGCAAGGTTGTGCAAGGGATCGCTCGCCGGCGGTTGCACCGGCGCTTCCTTCGCCACCCAACCGAAGTAGTGCCACGCCAGCAGGCCAACGCCTGCGAGCAGGAATACCACGCTGAACACGCTCCAGATCAATGTGCCGGGCGTGGGCGTGTTGCCCAACGCGGGTTCGTAGGGCCAATTGCTGGTGTAGGTGTAAGCCCGTCCGGGCCGTTCGGTGACGGCGGCCCATGCGCTCCAGAAAAAGAACGCCGTCATCTGGCGGCGATGCTGCGATGTATCGACGGTGTTCGTGCGCAGCGCGAAGGTTTCACGCAGCTTGTCGTAGGTTGGATCGGCGCCGAAGAGTCGGTCGTAGTGACCGATCAGTTCATCGATTGCCGCACCGCGCGCATCGGAGATGCGCAGCGTGCCGGTGGATGCATCATATGTGTTTTGGCGCTGCGCCAGACGGACGCTGGCTTGCAACTGCGCCAACGTAGCTTGATCGAGCTGCGCCAGAGCAACGCCGCGCTGTTCGCGCGCCAATTGCGCCAGCAGCGCTACGCCTTCGCGATGCATCCAATCGGCGCTCCAATCGGGGGCCACGAGCGCGCCGTGTCCCCAGATCGAACCCACCTGCATGCCGCCCATGCGTTGCCAGACGCGGCGGCCTTCTTCCATGTCTTCTTGCGTGTAGACCACGCGGCCGGAAGCGGTGACCACCTGTTGGGGAATGGGCGGGGCTTGCTGGTAAATCTGATAGCCGACCCAGAGCAGAACGGCGAAGGCGCAGATCAGCAGCGTTGCCAGTCCCCACCAGAGCCGTCGCGTAGTGTTTGGAAAATTGTCGGTCGAGTCCATTCTTCCCTCGCGTCAATCCATACAAAAATAACGCAACGCCGAGTCCTTCAGCGCGCCGCCGCCTCCCGCAACTCCCGATCCCGCTGCGCGCCCAGATAACGGCGCATCATCATGTGCACCAGATACAGCACCGGAATCATCGCCACGGCCGCGATCATCTTGTACACATAGTTCACCGTGCCCACGGCCAGGAACTGCGGCACCGGCCAGTGCTGCGGGCCGAGCACGAAGGCGATGTACAGCACGATGAAGCTGTCGAACAACTGCGACACCACAGTGGAGCCGGTGGCGCGCAGCCACAGATAACGCTCGCCGGTGATGCGGCGGATGCGGCGAAACACGGCAACGTCCACCAACTGGCCGATCAGGAAGGCCACCACGGACCCCATGATGGTCCACATGCCCTGACCGAAGATCAGCTCATAGGCGCGCTGCACATCGGGCACGCCAAGCTCGGCGT
>JAITMN010000131.1 GCA_031277355.1 Nevskiaceae bacterium
GAGAAATCGCGCTGCTGCACTTGCGCGCCCAGCGCGGATTCGGCCAGCGCGTGCCAGCTATCGAACAGCATCTCCGTGCGCAGTTCCCAGGCTTTGTCGCGAAACGTCGAGTGAACTTCTCCGGCATCATCGCGCTCGCTGTGCTCGTATTCGGCCCAACCACCATCGACGGACAACTGCCGCGCAACGCCCTGAAATCCAAAGGCCGACCGCAGCAGCAGCTTGGTCTGGCTCATGTCGATGTAGGCATCTTCGCCCGGCAAACCATAGCGCGAGCCATAACGCACCACGCCCAGGCCAATGCGATCCGCATCGTCATCCGGATCAAGAAAATAAGTGCCGCCCAACGCGCCGCCTTCATTATGTACCCAGGAATTCGTGAGCACGCCCAGCGGCGTATCGTAATCTTCGGCGCGACGAATGAACGCATCACCATGCAACGCCGTTGATCCGGCGGTCAGATTCATCTGCCCCGACGCATTCCAGCCGTCCGCAACGCTGCCATAGCCCGCCGTTGCCTCGCCGCCCACAGTCTGCTCATCGCGGCTCGCAGGCACGCGCTTCGTCAACGCATTGACCACACCGCCAATGGCCTGACTGCCATAACGCAGCGTGGCCGGTCCACGCACCACTTCCACACGCTCGGCGACCAGCGGATCGAGCGGCACGCCATGATCCGCGCCGACGTCCGACACATCAAAGCTGCTGATGCCATCTTCCAGCGTGCGCACGCGATTGGCGTCGAAGCCGCGAATCACCGGGCGGCTCGCGCCCGCCGCCACCGCGCTGCCGGTAACACCCGGCACCCAATCCAGCGCATCGGCCAAACTCGCAGCGCCACTGCGCAGCAAGTCTTCACGACTCGCGCCGCCGGCAATCGTGGAGAGAAATTCCGCGCTGCCAATCGGCGAGGCAGTGACGATCACTTCCTCCAACGTATCGGAAGGCGACTGACCGGCCATGCAAAGCGCCGGCGCCAATAAAACAATAGGCGAAAATATTCTGGACATGATCCCACCCAGGCAAAAAGGAACACGCAAGGCGTGACCCGCCCGGATGGGGCGGGCCGATCAGGCGTGCGGTGGGCCGCGACTGGACCAGTGATGGGATCGAAATAGCGCTGCGCTGACCGACTCATCGGCAGGCGCAAGCACGAAGAATCGCAACGGCGCAACGACGGGAAGCGGCGGAACCGTCGCCAGCAACGCGCCTGCCCCTGGGCACAACGCATCGCAGAGCAGACATTGCGCCGGATGTGGCGGCGCTAACGGAGTGGCTTCGTTATCGGCGAAAGAAGGCGATGCCTGCACCGCCACCGCATCACGCGACGCCTGACCATGGAAGTGCCATTGCGCAGCCCAATTCTGCGCAGTGCTCGTGGCAAAGCACAGCAACAGCAACGCAATTCGGAGAACCCGGGCCGTCATGCGATGGATGATAAACACCAACTTGAAATCATATCAAGCACCGAATCATGCCGATCTATCCGCCAATCATGTTCAGCGCCCGCGCATAAGCCCCCGGATTGGTCAGCGCGACAAACACCAAACCCACCAGCGCGCCGCTGAAGTGCGCGTCATGATTGATGCGGCCACGGTTCTGCCGCGACGACCACCAGCTATAGACCAAATAGCCCACGCCGAACAGCGGCGCGGGAATCGGAAACGGTATCGGTATGATGAACAGCGACATCGTGGGGAAATAAACAATCGCGGCGAACAGCACGGCGGAAATCGCACCCGACGCGCCCAGCGTTGCGTACTGCGGATCGTTGCGATGCTTGCGCAGCGTGCCCACCAGCGAGAGCGCCAGCCCCAACGCATACAGCAACACAAAGGCCGGCGTGCCGATGCGCGCCTCCAGCGGCCGGCCGAAGAACCACAGCGTAATCATGTTGAAGAGCAGATGCGGCAGATCGGCGTGAACGAAACCGCTGGTCAGCGCGGTGACGCGATCCTTGCCCCGGGCAAAGTTGTAGGGCCGGAACAGCAATTTGCCGATCAGCGCCTGATGGGCGAACAGCGTATACAGGCCAAGACCGACGTTGGCGGCAAGGATCAGCAGTGTCGCGGGAGTAATTGCAAGCATGGGCCGACATGCTAGCGCGGTATCATGGGCCGTGCCTCCCGTTCTTCGACTCGACGACGTCAGCCTCGCCTTCGGCGCTCGCGCGCTGCTGGAACACGCCACCCTGCTCGTGGAGCCCGGCGAGCGCGTGTGCATCGTGGGCCGCAATGGTGAGGGCAAGTCCTCGCTGCTGAAGCTGGCCGCCGCAACGCTTGCGCCCGATGGCGGCAGTGTCTGGACTCGCCCCGGCACGCGGCTGGCGGTGCTGGAACAAGACATCACCACCGTGGCTGACGCGCCGGTGCGCGATATCGTCGCCGCCGGCCTGAGCGCGCAGGACGCCGCGCAGGATCACTGGCAGCAGCCCGTGCAGATCGACAAAGTGCTCACACGGCTGAACCTCGACGGACAAGCCCGCTTCGCCGCGCTTTCCGGCGGCTGGCGGCGGCGCGCGTTGCTGGCCCGCGCGCTGGTCAGCGACCCAGACCTCTTGCTGCTCGACGAACCCACCAACCACCTCGACATCGACACCATCGAGTGGCTGGAAAAACAATTGCTCGACTATCGCGGCGCGCTGCTGTTCGTCAGCCATGATCGCGCCTTCGTCAATCGCATCGCCACGCGCATCGTTGACCTTGATCGCGGCCGGCTGTCGAGCTGGCCGGGCAACTACGACGACTACGCGCAGAAGAAGCAGGCGCAACTGGCGAACGAAGCCAAGGAAAACGCGCTGTTCGACAAGCGTCTGGCGCAGGAAGAAGTGTGGATTCGCAAGGGCGTGGAAGCCCGCCGCACGCGCAACGAAGGCCGCGTGCGTGCGTTGCAGGCGATGCGCAGTGAACGCCGTGCGCGGCGCGAACGCACCGGGCAGGCGCAGATGGCGGTGCAGGAAGCCGCCGAGTCCAGTCAACTGGTGTTCGAGGCCGAGAACGTATCGGTGGTGCTCGGCGAACGCACCGTGATCCGCGAATTCAACTGCCGCATCCTGCGCGGTGAACGCATCGGCATCGTTGGTCCCAATGGCGCGGGCAAGAGCACGCTGATCCGGTTGCTGCTCGGCGAGATCGAACCGGCATCGGGCCGCGTGCGGCGCGGCGGGCGGTTGGAAGTGGCCTACTACGATCAGCAACGCGCGCAACTGAACCTCGACGCACCCGTGGCGGAAAACATCAACGCCCGCAGCGATTTCGTGCGCATCAACGGCGAGAATCGTCACATCTCAAGCTATCTGCGCGACTTTCTGTTCCGCCCCGATCAACTGCGCACGCCGGCGCGTGCATTGTCCGGCGGCGAGCGCAACCGATTGCTGCTGGCGCGGCTGTTCGCGCAACCGGCGAATCTGCTGGTGCTCGACGAACCCACCAACGACCTCGACATTGACACGCTGGAACTGCTGGAAGAATTGGTGGCTGAATTTCAGGGCACGCTGCTGCTGGTGAGCCACGACCGCGCCTTTCTCGATGATGTAGTGTCGAGCCTGCTGGTGCTGGAAGGCGATGGCAGCGTGCAGGACTTCGTCGGCGGCTACAGCGATTGGGCGCGATGGCGCGATGCGCGCGATGCCGCCAAGCGCGGCGCATCGGTTGCCGCTGTTCCGCGCCCGCAGCAGAAGCCGCCCGCCGCAACGATAACGCCGGATGCCGTATCGAAACCCCGCCGCAAGCTCTCCTACAAAGAACAGCGCGAGTTGGCTTCGCTGCCCGCAAAACTCGAAGAACTGGAACAGGAAAAAGCCGACCTTGCGCTGGAAACTGGCGATGCGAATTTCTATTCCCGCCCTCACACCGAAGTGGCCGAAAAATTGGCGCGCCTTGCTGCACTCGATGACGAGATCGACACCGCGCTCGCACGCTGGATGGAACTGGAGGACGCATGAGCGACGGCCTGCATCGCCCCATCCGCAGTTTCGTCGTGCGCGCAGGCCGCATGACGCCCGCGCAGCGCCAAGCGCTGGAACAGTCATGGCCGCGCTATGGCGTCGATGCTGGCG
>JAITMN010000144.1 GCA_031277355.1 Nevskiaceae bacterium
GCGCTGGATTTTTTCAACGCCAGTGGCCGCGTGTCCGGTGGCCGCGAGAGTCAGCAGGATCAGCCGGGTTACGACTGGCTGGTCTCGGCGCGCGTCGGCACGCTGCGGCCCTTGCTGAACCTCGTTGATCCGGACGTGGGTCAGCCCGGATACACCGATGGCTATGCGCGCGCCGGTTGGGGCGACCCGGATGGCCTGCGCATCACCGCGAACCTGCTCGTCTCCCGCGATGAGCTGGCGATTGCGCGCGAGCCGCGCGCTGAACAGGGCGACATTGAAAATCGCGCGCGTTATCTGTGGCTTCGCGCCGATGACACCTGGGGCCCGAACCTGCGCGCCAGCCTGATGCTGGGCCAGACGCGCATGGAAAGCTTCCGCGAAGGCGCGAGCAATGAACCGCTGATCGCTCTTGGCGAAGTGCAGGATCGGCGCGCATCGCGGGCAACGGACCTGCGCGGCAATGTGGTGTGGCAGTGGCGCGCCAATCACTTGCTGGAAGCCGGGTTCGAATTGAAGGACGAAGACGCGCGCTATCGTTATGCGGCAACCGCAGTGTTTGCGCCGCAGGTGGCTGCGCTGTTCAATCGCGACGCGCAATTGCAGCGCGATATCGAACTGAACCCAACTCGTCAGCGCGGCGCGTTCTTCGCCTCGTGGCGTTGGCGCATGAGCGATTCGATCACGACGGAAGTCGGTGGCCGGGCGCAGCGTCTGCTCACGCGCGGTCAGGGCACGGAATGGATTTCAGAGCCGCGCCTGGGTCTGAGTTGGCAGGCGCTGCCCGATACCCGTCTGCAACTGGCGTGGGGGCGATTCACGCAGATCGACGAGATCGACGAACTGGCGATAGAAGATGGCGTGCAGCAACTGGCCGCGCCGCAGCGATCCGAGCATCTGATCGCCGGCATCGAGCAGCGGTTGACTCCCGAAGTGGGCCTGCGTCTGGAGGTGTTTCGCAAGCTGCAAACCTCCCCGCGCACGCGCTACGAAAACCTGCTCGATACGCAGAGCCTGTTTCCCGAAATCGCGCCGGATCGCGTGGCGATATCGCTGGATCGGGCTGAATTGAGCGGCGTGGAGCTATCGGCCAACTACGATGCGACGGCGCTGCATGTGTGGGGCACGCTGGGCTGGTCGCGTTCGCAAGACCGGATCATCGCCGGAATGTGGGCGCCGCGTTCCTGGGATCAGCGCTGGATGGCTTCGGGCGGCGCGATGTGGACGCAGGGCCGCTGGCTTTTCAGCGGTCAGCTCGACGTACACGAGGGTTGGCCGCGCACCCATCTGTTCCGCGACACTCAGGGCGATCTGCAACTCGGCCCGCGCAACGGCAATCGACTGGAAACCTTCGCGCAATTGAATCTTCGCGCCCAATACACGCGCCCGATGGCGCTGGGCGAGCTGACCTTCGTCGCGCAGTTGATGAATGCGACGAACTGGCGCAATGAATGTTGCACCGAGCTTGTCATCGTCGATGGCGAACTGACGGGCCGGCCGCTGCACTGGCTGCCCATCATCCCCTCACTGGGTCTGCGCTGGAGTTTCTGATCGCAGGCAGCGCGAGAGCAGATCAAGCTGCGCGTTGTAGCTGCCATTGACCACGCCCACTGCGCCCATGACGGTGTGATAGAGATTGTCGTGCGAGGCTTCACCGCGCGTTGCCTGCGCAAGACATTGCCGGTCCACGCCGCGCCGCGCCTCAAAGCCATTGGACATCCACATCATCATCGGCACATGCGTCTGTTCCGGCGGCGCGAAGGTGTAGGGCAGACCATGCAGATAGATGCCGCCTTCGCCGAGCGATTCACCATGATCGGAGGCATACACCAGCAGCGCATCCACCGGCGCGGCTTCCAGCACGCTGATCAGGCTCGCCAGCACATGATCGGTGTAGCGGATGGTGTTGTCATACGCTGCGATGACCTGTTCGGCGCTGCAACGGCTCAAATCCGCCGAGCGGCAGGCCGGCGTGAAGAACTCGTGGCCTGGCGGATAGCGTTCGAAGTACGCCGGCCCGTGACTGCCTTCCTGATGCAGCACGAACAGGCTGTCGGCGGTGAGTTGCGCCAGTTGTTCCGGCAGACCATCGAGCAGCACTTCGTCGTAGCAATGAGAGGCCGAGCACAGCGCATTGCCCGCACGCAGCGCGGCGTCGCTGAAGAAGTCCATCGTCGGCACGCGCTCGCATAGGCCCTTGCAACCGGAGTTGTTGTCGCGCCATTGCACCGCAACGCCTGCGGCGTGAACCAGATCGAGCAGATTGCTGTAACGCCGGGCATCGGCCACGCGAAACTGCGAGCGCTCCAGATGCGAGAACATGCAGGGCAGCGACGTGGCGGTGGCCGTTGCGCAGGAGGTGGCGTTGGCGAAGTAGAACAGATCGCCTCGCGCGGCCAGTTGCGGATTGGTAGGGCGCGCGTAGCCGCCAAGCTGAAAATTCGCCGCCCGCGCGGTTTCGCCGACGACGAAGACCACCACCAGCGGCCGCGCATCAGCCGTGCGCGATGTCGCAACGCGCTGCGGTGCTCCGCCCGGATCGATGCGCGGCAGATCGTTGTCGATGCGCGACTGCGAGGCCAGATAGGCCAGAGAATTCCACACCAGCGCCGCCGGTGAAACCATCGCGCGCACGGGCTTGTGTTCGCGCAGGAAGGTGGCGTAGCTGGCGGACGTGGCCAGCGCAAACCCCAGCACCACAATCGCCCCGCCGCCGATGAACACCGCGCGCTGCACCAGTTGCCGCCGCCAGTTGACCGGCGGCACCGACACGAACCACACCAGCACGGCCGGAATCACGCCCAGCAGCAGCGTTCGCAGCAGCAATCCGGCGCTGATCAGATCGAAGGCTTCGGCCGAATCGGTTTGCGCGACATTGCGGATCATGTCGCCGTCGAAAATCACGCCATAGTGCGAGCTGAAGTAGGAGGTCACCGCCGCGATGACGAACAGCGCGCTGGCCGCCGCGCGCAGCCCCCATCGGGTCGGGATCAGCAACAGCAGCGCAGTTTGCGCATACAACAGCGCAAGGCCCAGCGAGAAGATGAACAGCGCGGTGACCGGCGAAGGCCGCCACATCGTCGCGAACACCTGCTGCCAGAATGCCGTGTTGTACGCCAACAGCCAGATCGCCGAGACCGCGAGGGCGAGCCGCACGTCGGATTTCAGGCGCAGCCGGGGCAGGCGTTGGGCAAGCGCGGCCCGAAGGCCGGAAAATACAGGCATAGCCATGAGACGCCGCCTGCGCCACAATCAATCGCAAGCACAACCGAGGGGGAGGCTATGAGTACCAAGGGTTTCGTTACGCTGTGCGTGGCGGTTGCCGGCGCGCTGGCGTCGATGTCTGGATTTGCCGCCGAAGTGTCGTGTACGCGCGGCGGCTTGCAGGAGGCGGTGAACCTGTATCTGGCGGCGCAGGCCAAGGGCGATCCGTCGGGTATGCCGCTGGCCACCGGCGTGGGCTATCAGGAGAACATGGCCACCACCGACATCAAAGCCGGCATGCTGAGCAAGGCGCTGAAGATCGATCACTCGCGCAGTCTGCTCGACACCGACAGCTGTCAGACTTTCACCGAGGTGATCGTTACGGACAAAGCCGCGCCGTATGTGCTCGGCACGCGCCTGCGCGTGAATCACAACAAGATCGCCGAGGTGGAGATTCTCTGGACCACCACCGGCTACTGGCTGTTCAACGCCGATGCCTACCTGCAGTATTCCTCAGCCGAGGACTGGGGCCCCATCGCGCCGGAGAAGCGTGATACGCGCGGCACGCTGGTGGCTGCGGCCAACGCCTATCTGGACGCCTTTCTGGAGCAGAAAATCGATCTGGTGCCCTGGGGCTTTCCCTGCGTGCGCGTCGAAGGCGGCATGTACACCGGCAAGGGCACGCCCGCCGATAGCTGCGAGGTCGGCGTGCCGGGCGGTGTGAACATTGCCAATCGTCGTTTTGTGGTCGATGAGATGACCGGCGCGGTGGTGGCGTTCTGCACCTTCGGCGCGGGCCGGCCCGACGGCGGCAGCGGCGCGCCCGACACGCATCTGTTTCGCGTGGAGAACGGCAAGCTGCGCTATGTGCACACGCTGACGCATCTGTTGCAGTCGAGCTTTCGCGGCAACGCCCCGCCGGGGCAGTCGGCCGGGCAGGGCAGCCGCAACGCGCCGCGCTGATTTGCGTCAGTGCGTGGCTGGGCTGGCCGGCGCGGCGTTTGCGATCAGGTTGGGTTGAGCGTTTTTTCTCGCCGTTGGTTTGCACACGCCGCAAAAGTGGTGTGTTTTGCAGCAAACGCACCAATTTTGCGGGGCTGTGCGCGGGGGTGGTAGTCCGTAGTCTGTGAGTGTGCCCTCACAAGAACACGAAGCGCTGCTTGAACTGTTTCGCAACCGCCCGGAGCTTGCTGCTGAACTGCTGCGGGAGGTGCTCGGGATTGCGGTGCCTCACTACGCCACGGTGCGTGTCGAATCGGCGGATTTGTCGCAGGTGCAGCCCATCGAATTTCGGGCCGATCAGGTGGTGTTGCTGGATGATGAGCAAGGCAACACTGTGCTGGGGATTGTCGTGGAGGCGCAGTTGCGCATCGACAGGCGCAAGATGTATTCGTGGCCGGTGTATGCGGCCAACTTGCGGGCGCGGGTGAAGTGTCCCGTGTGTCTGCTGGTTATGGCCGCAAATGAGACGGTGGCGAACTGGGCCATGCAACCCATCGAAATGGGCGGTGGCAATCACTTCAAGGCGGTAGTGCTGGGGCCGTCGCGCATTCCGGTCATCACCGACCGCGAGCAGGCACGGGCCAATCCGGAGCTTGCGGTGTTATCGGCGCTGGCGCATGGCCGCAACAAAGATGCTGCCCTTGTGCTGCGAATTGCTACGGCGGCGCTGGATGCGGTGAAGGATTTTCACGACGAGCGTCCGGCGCTGTATCATCAGTCGATCGCCAAAGCCATGAACGAAGCCATCCGGCAGGAGTTTTTGAGTATGGACCTGGCAAAGTATCCTTTCGTGGGCGAGATGCCCTTGCACTACATCGCGGTGGGGCGCAAGGAGGGGCGGGAGGAAGGCCGCACCGAAGGCCGTGCCGCGCTGCTCACACGCCAATTGCAACTGCGCTTCGGACCGCTGCCCGAATCCGCTCAAGCGCGGCTTGCCTCGGCGTCCATCGAACAACTCGACGCCATCGGCGAGCGGTTGCTGTCAGCGAATACCTTGGAAGAAGTGTTCAGCCCGGTCTGAACGTGCCCCGGGACTTCAGCAACACCAAGCAATCACTCCTCTCCGACACGTCGCAAAATCTCCTTGATGACCTCCGCCGCCACGCGAAACTCGGCGGCGTGCAGGCGCGTAAATACCTCGCGCGCCGAAGGTATCAAGCCGCGCGTTTTTGCCATGCCGATGACTGCCGCCGTGCCGGCAACTTTCAAGCCCAATTCCCGGGCAACCGCGCGACCAGCGCGTTCGTCCATCAACAACAGCAGCGGCGGGGGCTCAGACAGTGCGATGCGTATGCAAGCCGCCTCGCCTTCATCCAAATCGGGCAGTTCGGGCATCGTGGGTGTAGACGGATGCACGCGCAGCCAACCCGCCGCGATGGCCGCCTCGATTTCAGCCTCACCCGACAGCGATTGACCCGACAGCACTTCGTCTGCCACTTGCTGCGGCAGCCAGACGACGCCAAACAATCGTTCCAGCCAACTCAGCCCGCCTACGCGCGACAGCGCAATCAACGGGCTGGCATCGCTCAGGACGAGGCCAGCCATTCGTCCAGCGTATCCATGTCACGCGCGGTTTCTTTGGCATCCAGTGCGATCACCGGCACGCCCAGCCGGGAAAGGTGGCTGGCAAATTGACCCACCGCCATGCCGGCCAGCCGCGCACCGCGCGCCAGCGACAGAAAGCCGTCCCGAAACAAAGCCGTTGCCAGCGCAGGGCGCACCCCTCGTTCATCCAGCACGCCCGATTGCCTGATACTCACCATCAGCGCATCCGGTTCGTCGCGGTTCAGCACGACCACGACGCCATTGCGCGCCCGGCGCAAAGCATCACTGGGATTGTTTTTCAGGCTGCTGACGTTGACGGTTTCCATGCTTGTGTCCATGTCCAAAGGGAATATCAGATGGGCATTTTACATGGGAATATACGTCTGGGAGAACTCGGCTGCGCGGGAAGTCCCTGTATTTTCGACAAACGCACCATTTGGACGAGACGCTCAATCCGAGTTGACCACTGCGGGCGACAAGGCGCCGAGCCATAGCGCAGCAATGGGCATGGCCCAGAGCTTCGGCCCGAGGGGAAAAGTCATCGTGCCGGTGTGCAGCACGATGCCACGAACAAAACTTGCGCCCAGCGCGTCGCGCAGCCACGCCAGATGCCGCGCATCGCGCGCCGTGGCGGTATTGGCCGCCTTGATCTCCAGCGCAACAATCTGACCGGAAGCCGCTTCCAAAACCACATCGATCTCGCGTTCGCCGTTGGCGTCGCGCAGATGAAACGCACTGACCGCCGGGGCGCCGAGTTTGAGCACAGGCCGCAACTGCGACATGACGAAGGTGTCGATGATCCGCCCCAATCTCATGCCGCTCGACAGCAGGCCAGAGCGATCATCACCGGCCAGATGCGCCGCCATCCCGGCATCAACGATGTGATACTTGGGCAGTTTCACCAGCCGGTTGAGACGATTGACGCCCCAAGCCGGAAGGCGCTCGATGATGCGCAGGCTTTCCAGCAGGTCCAGATACGATCTGGCGGTACGCTGGTCGATGCGCGCGAATTCGGCCAGCGATGCCAGAGACGGCAGGCCCGCCGTGTTCAGCGCCACGGCGCGCAACAATTGCGCCATCGCCATCGGCGCCCTGATGGCGGCCAACTCACCGGCATCGTGATGGACGAGTTGCTCGGC
>JAITMN010000164.1 GCA_031277355.1 Nevskiaceae bacterium
AGTATCGCGCCGAGATTGTCCGAAGGATGACCCCACTCGGCGGCAAGCCAGGTGTCGTTGAAGTCCAGCCACCGGATGATCGCGCCGATATCAAACGCCGCCTTCACCGGATCGAGCACGAAATGCGTGCCCGGCACCCGCGCGCCGCGTGGAACAATCGTGCCGGGCACGACGGGTCCCAGCAGCTTCGTGCACGAAGGGTAGTCCAGCGCTTCCAGACCACAGCCCAGCGTATCGAGCAAACATTGCCGCGCCGTATCCCAAGCCAGTTCGCTGCGAATTTCAGCGCCCAGCACATAGTCGGCGATATCCACGAGCACGCCATCGGGCGGCGGACGTTCGGTATTGATGTGAATAGACATGGCGATGAGTGATTTCAGGGGCGTTGATCAAGCGGAACGAAAAGCTGTTCATCCGGCCCGGTGTAATGTGCCGATGGCCGGATGATCTTGCCGTCTTCGCGCTGTTCGATCACATGCGCGGCCCAGCCGCTGGTGCGCGCCATCACGAACAGCGGCGTGAACATCGCCGTGGGCACGCCCATCACGTGATACGACACCGCCGAATACCAATCCAGGTTCGCGAACATTTTCTTGACCTCCTGCATCACCGCTTCGATGCGTTCGGCCACGCGAAAACCATTCATGTCCTGCGCCTGAGACGACAACTCGTGCGCCACGTCGCGAATGATCGCGTTGCGCGGATCGGCAATCGTGTACACCGGATGCCCGAAGCCGATCACCACTTCGCGCCGCGCCAGACGTTCGCGGATATCGGCTTCGGCCTGCTCCGGCGTGGCATAGCGGCGCTGAATGTCGAAGGCCACTTCGTTTGCGCCGCCATGCTTCGGGCCGCGCAGCGCACCAATCGCGCCGGTGATGCTGGAATACATATCCGAACCCGTGCCGGCGATCACACGCGCGGTGAACGTGGAGGCATTGAACTCATGCTCGGCATACAGGTTCAGCGAAGTGTGCATCGCGCGCACCCACTCAGCCTCCGGCGCAGCGCCATGCAGCAGGTGCAGGAAGTGCCCGCCGATGGAGTCATCGTCGGTCTCCACCTCGATGCGACGGCCACCGTTGGCGTAGTGGTGCCAGTACACCAGCATCGAACCGAGGCAAGCCAGCAGCCGGTCGGCAATCGCGCGTGCGCCGGACGCGCCATGCTCGTCGGCCTCCGGTTCCAGCGTGCCCAGCACCGACACGCCGGTGCGCAGCACGTCCATCGGGTGCGCGCTGGCCGGCAGCGCTTCGAGCACGTCGCGCAGCCGGGGCGGCAGTCCGCGCAGGCCGCGCAGCCGCGCCTTGTACGCCGACAGCGCCGCGCGGTTCGGCAGCGCGCCGTGGATCAGCAGGTGCGCAACCTCCTCGAACTCGCAGGTGGTGGCGATTTGCAGGATGTCGTAGCCGCGATAGTGCAGGTCATTGCCGCTATGGCCCACCGTGCATAGCGCGGTGTTACCGGCGACGACGCCGGAGAGGGCCACGGATTTTTTTGCCGGTCTTGGATTCACTGATTCCTCCCTTTGCTTGCTCATCTTATATGCCCGCAGCCCACCAAGCCGCTGGACAGGGCTTTGATGCTCAGAGTAACGTCCCGGGATCGAAAAAGGGCGGTTGGGGGAACAATGCGCACACTCATTTTTGCAGGGCTGCCAGTGGCGCTGGCGGTGGTCGCAACCGGCATTGCCGCGCAGCAAGCGTCCGAGGGAGCATCCCGACCGGAACCCGCGCCCGCGCCGCGCTGGCCGGATGGCCGCGTCAACTTCAGCGCCGCCTCGCCTACGGACGTGGGTAACTGGGACGGCCCGGCCGATTCGTCGATCTTCTCCAATGTCGTCAACGGCCAGAGGGTAACGGCCGCGCCGAACCTGCCGACGAATCTCACCATCGATGAGATTCCCTTCAAACCCGGCGTGCGGAAGATATACGACGACCGCCGGACGGCGAGCGAAGACCCGCATACGCGCTGCAAGCCTTCGGGCGGCCCGCGTTTTTGGCACACGCCCTATGGCATTGAAGTGCTGGACCTGCCCGAAACGCAGGAGATGCTTTTTCTGCATGTGGGCTCGCCGCATAGCTGGCGCATCGCCTACATGGACGGGCGCGAGCATCCCAAGGATCTGAAGCCCACCTGGTACGGTCACACCACTGCCAAGTGGGAAGGCGACACGCTGGTGATGGACAGCGTGGGCTTCAACGATAAATTCTGGCTCACGCGCCAGGGCGTGCCGCTGACGACGCAGTTGCACCTGATCGAGAAGCTCACGCGCGTCAATCACGATCTGCTGCGTTATGAGGCCACGGTGGATGATCCGGGTGCATACACCGCGCCGTGGAGCGGCGGTTGGAATCTGCGTTGGCGGGTGGATAGTGAGCCCTTCGATTATCTGTGTCAGGAGAACAATCGCGATCCTGAGCGGATGATCGGCCGGGAAGTGGAATAAACAGGCCCGCAATGAGCAACAACCCCACCGCCTTGCTGGTCAGCCTCGCGGCACTCGCGCTGACCACCGCATGCAGCCCGACGCCCCAGACGGCGTCGAGTGCTGCGGCGAGCAACCCCTGGGCGAAACTCGCCGACCTGCCCGACTGGAAAGGCATCTGGGAGATCGACTGGCGCAACGAGCGCGGAGTCGATCGCGCCTCGCGCCCGCAGATGAAACTGACGCCGGAATATCAGGCCAGACTCGACGCCTTCCGCGCGGCGCAGAAAGAGGGCGAGAATCTGCAAAGCGATGCGGCCAACTGCGTGCCCAGCGGCATGCCCGGCATCATGACGCAGCCCTACCC
>JAITMN010000204.1 GCA_031277355.1 Nevskiaceae bacterium
CCGAAGCGCTGCATTTTCGCGCGCAGGCCCACGCGCGACAGACCCAGTTCGCCAGCCGCGCGGGTCTTGTTCCAGCGATGGCGCAGCAGCGTTTCGCGCAACACCATCGCTTCGATCACGTCGAGCCGCTCGGCCAGCGTTCCGCTGTTGGGCAATGCCGCAGCCAGTGCGCCAGTGCTGGGCGTGGCGGCAACCTGACCCTGCAGCACACGCGGCGAAAAAGCGCTGGGCGGCACGGTGTCGCCTTCATGCAGCGCCAGCGCACGCGAGATTTCATTGCGCAATTGGCGGATGTTGCCGGGCCAGGGATAAGCGAGCAGACACGCCAGCGTGGCATCGGGCAGTGCGGCATACGGGCGTCCGAGTTCCTTGGCCACATCCTGCGCCACCTGATGCGCAATCGGCGCGATGTCGGCCGCGCGTTCGCGCAGCGGCGGCATCGTGAACGAAACGCCCGCGAGTCGATAGTACAAATCTTCGCGGAACAATCCTTCGCGCACACGCTGTTCCAACTGACGATGCGTGGCGGCAATGATGCGCACATTCACCGGCACCGGACGCGGCGCGCCCACCGGACGCACTTCGCCCTCCTGCAACACGCGCAGCAATTTCACCTGAAAGGCCGGCGAGGTGTCGCCGATTTCATCGAGAAATACCGTGCCGCCATCGGCGCGCTGAAACAATCCGGCATGATCTTCGTAAGCGCCGGTGAACGCTCCGCGCTTGTGGCCGAACAGTTCCGATTCCAGCAGCGTGTCGGGAATGGCCGCGCAGTTCTCCACTTCAAACGGACCATTCAGACGCGGCGAGGCATAGTGGATGGCGCGCGCCAGCAGTTCCTTGCCGGTGCCGGATTCGCCGAGCACCAGCACGGGGATGTCGTAGCGTGCGGTGCGTGCGGCCATTTCGCAGACGCCATCGAGCGGGCCGCCCGGCGCGCGCACGATGCGTTCGAAGCCGAAGTGATCGCGCGCCTGGGCCATCTGCCGGACGGTGCGCTGACGCATCACGCCGGTGGCGGTGCGCAGTTCCAGATCAAGACGGCTGGTTTGGCGTTGCAATTCCTGCGCTTCGACGGCATTGCGCACCACGTCGAGCAGATGATCCGGCGACCAGGGCTTCAGGATGTATTGATAGATGCCCGCTTCGTTGATGCCGGCGATGATGTCTTGGCTGTCGGTGTAGCCGGAGATCACGATGCGCACCATTTCGGGCCAACGCTCGCGGGCTTCCTTCAGGAACGTGACGCCGCTGACGCCGGGCATGCGCTGATCGCAGAGGATCACGCTGACCGGCTGGTTTTGCAGAATCGCACGCGCTTCGGCGGCGCTGCTGGCCGTGAAGACGGTGAAGTCTTCATCGAGCGTACGGCGCATCGCATCTTGCGAACGCACTTCGTCGTCGACCAACAGGATGGTAGGCAGGATGTCGGAATTGCTCATCGGTGCATTGCCACAAGTTGCCAGGCGGAGTGTCCCGTCACCCGATTGTAGGAGCCCGTCGGCGCTAACGCACGCTCCGTTGCGCAGGTGTCGCAATTCTGATACGGGGTGGCCGTTTTCAAGGGCTTCAGGGCTCTGATGCGCGGCGCGGAGGCAGGCGCAGCGCCTGCGTTTCACGCGCAGCCTGCTTGCGGCCCAGATAAACGGCCAGCCGGGCTTCGATGTCGTCGATGGCCGCATTGAACTGCGCCGTCGTGCTCGCGAGCAGCGCCGGCTGCGCCACGTCGATGGTGTCCGGCCCGAAATGCGGACTCAGGCACTCCAGCACCACCTGACATTGGGCGTCGATGCGCGGATCGGGCTCATCGGATTGCGCTGCGGCTTCGGGAACCAGCTCGATCAGTTCCAGCGCCAGCAGCAGCGACAGATGCGCGTCCAGTTGCGGCAGGCCGCGCGCCATCAGGGCGGCGACGCTGTCCACCCCATTGATCATGATCAGTGCATGACGCGCCGCCGGCGGCAGATTGGCTGCGCGTTGCGTGATCTCGTCCTTGCCGCGCTGGGTCTTGTGAAACACTCGATTGGGCACTGAATCTCCGTGTCAGCAGATGCGGGGCAGTTGCTCCCCGGTCAGCCAGTCGACCACACGGCGGCCTCCAAAGGAAGTGCTCATTTGCACGAAGTGATGCGGATCGCCGGTTATTTCGCCGATGCAGGTCGCATCGAGGCCCCTGGGATGCGCGCGCATCGCCCCGAGCACGGCGCCGGCGGCTTCGGCAGCTACCACCGCGATCAGCTTGCCTTCGTTCGCCACGTACAGCGGATCGAGGCCCAACAGTTCGCAGGCGGCATTGACTTCGGGTTTCACCGGGATATCTGCCTCGCGCAGCAATATGCCCACGCGCGATTGCTGCGCCACTTCGTTGAGCGTGGTGGCAAGGCCGCCGCGCGTGGGATCGCGCAGCACGCGAACGCTGCCGGGGGCCGCCGCGAGCATTGCCGCCACCAGCGTGTGCAGCGCTGCGGTGTCGCTTTGCACGGTGGTTTCGAAGGCCAGAGATTCGCGCCGCGACAGCACCGCCACGCCATGATCGCCGATGCTTCCCGACAGCAGCACGACGTCGCCGGGGCGGGCATTGCGGCCGCTGATGTCAACGCCTCCGGGCAGCACGCCCACGCCCGTGGTGCTGATGAATACGCCATCGCCTTTGCCCTGTTCCACCACTTTCGTGTCGCCGGTGACCACCGGCACGCCGGCTTCACGGCAACTCGATGCCATCGACTGCACGATGCGCTGCAAGTCGGCGAGCGCAAAGCCTTCTTCGATGATGAAGCTGGCGCTCAGATACAGCGGCCGCGCGCCGGACATCGCCACGTCGTTGATCGTGCCATGCACGGCAAGGCATCCCAGATCGCCACCGGGAAAAAACAGCGGCGACACCACATGCGCGTCGGTGGCCATCACGAGCCGGCCTTCGGCGGCGTCGAAATCCGGCAGGCCGAGCACTGCGCCATCATCACGCTGATGCAGGAAGGCATTGTCGAGCGCGGGAAGGAACAGCTCTTCGATCAATTGCGCGCTGGCTTTGCCGCCGGCGCCATGACTCAGGTCGATGCGACCGCGTTTGATGTCGAGCGGGCGAATGTAGCCGCGTTTGACGGTGGCCGCACTCATCACAGCGCCTGTGCGGTTGCATGCGCGGATGCGTGCACCGGCGCTGCGACGATGGGCACATCGCGAAAGCGGCCATAGGTGTAATGCGCGGCGCAGGCCCCTTCGCTCGACACCATGCACGAACCAATCGGATTCTCCGGCGTGCAGACCGTGCCGAATATCTTGCAGTCGGCGGGTTTCTTTACCCCGCGCAGGATCGCCCCACATTCGCAGGCTTTGTTGTCGGGCACGCAGCGATAGTTCAATTCGAAGCGATGTTCGGCGTCGAACTGACGATAGCGCGAGCGGATGCGCAGCGCGCTGTGAGGCACTTCGCCCAGGCCCCGCCATTCAAAACTCGGGCGCGGTTCCAGCACATCGGCCACCAGCGTTTGCGCCTTCAGGTTGCCGGTGCGCGTGACGGCGCGAATGAACTCGTTTTCCACCTGCGCGCGGCCCTCATTCACCTGCCGCACCAGCATCAGGATGGCCTGCATCACGTCGAGCGGCTCAAAGCCTGCGATCACCACGGGCTTGCGATAACTGGCGGCGAAGTGTTCATACGGCGCCGAGCCGATCACGATGCTGACGTGCGCGGGGCCGATGAAGCCGTCTATCGGCACGATGCCGAAGTCGCGCACTTCGGGTGATTCGAGAATGTGCACGATGGCCGGCGGCGTCAGCACATGGCAGCACAGCACGCTGAAGTTGGTGAGCCCTTCGCGCTGCGCCTGGCGGATCGTCAGCGCTGTTGGCGGCGTGGTGGTTTCAAAGCCGATGGCGAAGAAGACCACTTCGCGCTGCGGGTTCGCGCGGGCGATTGTGAGCGCATCGGCGGCCGAGTAGATCATGCGAATGTCGCCGCCGCGCGCCTTGGCCTTGATCAGCGACAAGCCATCGGAGGCCGGCACGCGCATCGTGTCGCCATAGGTGCAGACGATGGCATCGCGCGTGAGCGCCAGATGAATGGCAAGATCGATGCGGCCGATGGGCAGCACGCACACCGGGCAGCCGGGTCCGTGGATCATCCGCACATTCGGCGGCAACAGTTCCGGCACGCCATAGCGGGAGATCGCATGCGTGTGACCGCCGCAGAATTCCATCAGGCCATAGTGACGGTCGGGATCGGCTTCATCCGCGATGTGCTCGCCGATTTGCCGCGCCAGTGCGCCGTCGCGAAATTCGTCGATGTATTTCATGTTGTTTCCTGCGCTGCCTCCGGCAATGCCGCGCCGGTTTCTTCACCGGCCTGCAATTGCGCAAACAGCGCCAGCGTGCGCTGGGCTTCTTCCGGATCGATCACGCCGATGGCGTGACCCACATGCACGATCACGTAATCGCCTTCCTTCACGCCTTCGACCAGACCGATGGAGATTTGCTTGCGGATGCCGCCGAGATTCACCACGGCCTGATCGTCCGGCCGCAGTTCGATCAATTGAGCGGGAATGGCTAGGCACATGGCAGGGCCTCGATGAAGGCGTTGTCGGTGAGTGTTGCGGTGGCTTGCTGCGCGGCGACCCATGCCTGCCCGATGGCAAGGCCCGCGTCGCCGCAATCGGTTGCGCTGGGCAGATAAACTTGCAGACCGGCCTGATTCAGCCGCGCGAGCAATCGTGCGCGCAGGATGCGATTGTGAAAGCAGCCGCCGCCAAGGCAGACCGTGCGGGTTCGCCGTTGTCGCGCGGCGGCGATGAGCCAGCCGGCGAGGCCATCGGCGAAGGCAAGATGAAAGCCCGCTGCTGCGCGCGCGATATCCTGCGCGTCGAACAATGCCGCCAGCAGCGGACGCAGATCGAGCCGGTTGACCTCATCGCGGATCACACCGGGCAACGGCGGCAGGTCCGGTTGCGCTTGCCACGGATGCGAGGCGGCCTGTTCCAGCGCGATGGCCGCTTCGGCTTCCTGCTGCTGAATGGGGCTCAAGCCCAGCGCCGCAGCGGCAGCATCGAACCAGCGACCGGCGCTGCTGGTCAGCGGGCAGTTCAGTCCGCGCTCCAACATCCGGCGCACGCCTTCGGTCTGCACTTGACCCACCTGCGCGGCAAAGCGGGGCGTGATTTCGTCGGCGCGTCCGAGTGCGTGCAGCACGCTGGCCACCATGCGCCAGGGTTCGCGCGCCGCGCGATCGCCGCCGGGCAGCGCCAGCGGATACAGATGCCCGAGCCGCGACCAGCGCGGACCATCGAGCCAGAGCAGTTCGCCGCCCCAGGGCAGGCCGTCCGTACCCAGGCCAACGCCATCCAGCGCCAGCCCCACCACCGGGCCTTCAAGATGATGCTCGGCCACCACGGCGGCGATATGCGCATGGTGGTGTTGCACGCCGATGGCGGCAACGCCCAGCCTCTCGGCCAGGGTCATGGCCAGATGCGTGCTGAAGAAATCCGGATGCAGATCATGCGCAACGGCTTCCACCGGAGCGCCGGCGCGGCGGGCCTGTGCGATCAGGTGCGTGGCCGATTGTTCCAGCGCGCGGCAGGCGTCCGGGTCGCTCAAGTCTCCGTGCAGCGGCGACCATAGCGCCTGCCCCTGACGCCACCAGCAGGCCGTGTTCTTCAGCCATGCACCGCAGGCCAGCACCGACAGGTTCATGACGCGGCGTGCTGGTGTTCGCGCTCCATCGCGTGGTCCAGCCAGTGCAGCCAGTCGTCCATGCCCGCGCCGCTGGTAGCGGAAAGTTGCAGCACCTGAATGTGCGGATTCACGCGCCGGGCCAGTTCGATGCAGCGCTGCACGTTGAAGTTCACATGCGGGAGCAGGTCGGTCTTGTTCAGGATCATCAATTGCGCGGCGGCGAACATGTCGGGGTATTTCAGCGGCTTGTCTTCGCCTTCGGTGACGGAAAGGATGGCGACCTTCGCCGCTTCGCCCAAATCCCACGCGGCTGGGCAGACCAGATTGCCCACGTTTTCGATGAACAGCAGGCTGTTTGCGTTGGCGTGATGATGATCGTGATGGTGATGATGGTCGTGATGATGATGGCTGTGATCGTGACTGTGATCGTGGTCGTGATGATCGTGCGAGTGCAATTGCGCGAACGCTTGCGCCACCATCGGCGCATCGAGGTGACAACCCTTGCCGGTGTTCACCTGAATCGCCGGTGCGCCGGTGGCGCGGATGCGCTCGGCGTCGAAGCTGGTCTGTTGATCGCCTTCGATCACCGCGATGGATAAATTCGGTGAGCGCTCCTTCAACGCCTGAATCGTCGCGCACAGCAATGTGGTCTTGCCCGAGCCCGGACTCGACACCAGATTCAGCGCCGTGACGCCGTGGGCCTGAAAATGCGCGCGGTTGTGCGCGGCGATGCGATTGTTCGCGCCGAGAATGTCGGTTTCGATCTGGATCGCGCGTTCCTGCGTGAGGCCGGGCACCGAGACTCGCGCAGCGCCCGCACCGAAGTGCAAAGTGCCGCCCGTGGCATCGAGCGTTTGCCGCACATGGCTGGCATGAGCCGGGCTGTCGTCACTGCATCCGCATACCGCACACATCGCTCGTCTCCTTCAATCGTCACTGACGCGCATGTCCACCACGCGCAATTCCAGCCCGCCCGTGGGCTGCAACTGGAAGCCGCCGCAGACATCGCAGGCATCGCCACGCTGCCGCAGCGTCACCGTCTGCGCGCAGTGCATGCACCAAGCCTGACCCGGCGGCTCATCGATGTCGATGCGCGCGCCTTCCAGCACGGTGCCGGGAGCGATGCTGTCGAGCGCAAAGCGCAGCGCCCGCACGTCCACGCCGGCCAGTTGTCCGGCTTCCAGCCGCAGCGTCAGCAGACGCGCAAAACCTTCGCGCCGTGCGGCGTCTTCCACCACCTGCAACACGCCGCCGGCCAGACTCGCCTCATGCATGATGCACCTGACGAGCCGCTTCGGCTCGTCTTGTTGTCGGCGCGACGCGAAACGGCAGGCAGGGGTCGAGCGCCGCCATCAGCAATTGAATTCTGGCAGCGGTGTTGGGCATGTGCGCGGGCAGTGACGCCAGCGTGCGCGCCGCGATGCCTTCGGGATGGAAATTCCATTCCGTCGGGGCCAGAACCTGGCAGCTTTTCACCTGCGCCCGATCCGATGCCTGAATGTGCAGGCTGACCTGATGAATCAGCAGGCCCCTGGCCATTTCCACCCAGGCCAGACCCTTGGTGTGGCCGGTGGACAGCGCGCCCCATCGCAGCCAGTTGCCGCCATGCGGGCCGTCGGTTGGCAGGCACAGGCATATCAGCTCGGCGATGCGGCTGCCCAGCAGGGTCCAGGTGGAGCGGGGCGGTCTGGGCGATGCATCGTGCAACCGCGACCACACGCCGGTGTGGGCGCAGCGGCCTCGCCACTGCGGCGCGGCGATGAAATCATCCCCGTGCTGCTCCAGCATCTGCCCGAGTTCTCGCAGCGCATTCCAGTCGTCGGCAATCGACAGCGCCGGCACCGCATGAATGGGCAGCAACACGTCGGCGGATTGGGACTCGCGCAACAGCGCCGACAGCCACGTCGCCCCGCCACGGCTCCAGTCTTCGAGCCAGTAGCTGCCGTGCTGCTTCCATTGTTGCAGCCACGTGGCCGGCGCGATGCCCAGCCAATGCAGTTGCAGCCAGTCGTGGACGGCGCTCCATTCCACCGGCGTCTGCGCGGGCGTTTTCAGCAACGGACAGGCGTGCAGGCTCAGCGAGGTCTTGATGTTCTGCGTGTCGCCGCCCGACAGCAGCGCGGGCCAATCCATGGCGATGCGACGGATGTGCTCGGCGGCGGTTTCGCGCCGCAGGTCTTCGGCAAAGATGTCGGTGCGGCCGTCGAGAAGACCGGGCGCGGCGGCGTCGATGGCAAGCCGGCTGCACAGCCGATGCGCGTGGCCGCACAGATTGAACAGGCTGGCGAGCATCGAGGGCAGCGCTGCGGCGCTCTGGCCGGCGGTGATGCAGGAAACCAGCGGCCGGCGCGTGCTGTGCAGGCTGTGCGGCGCGGGCTCACCCGGCCAGAGCAGCAGCACGCCGGTGAGTTCTTCGAGTGATCCTTCCTGCGTGTTCATCGTGGCGAAGTTCCAAGGCCCAGAAAGAACGCGCGACGCGCCGGCATGGGCTCGGCGGCCGGACGCAATATCGCCAGCGTTTCATGCGCCGTGTCGCGGGCGCGTTGCTGCGTGTCGAAATCCTCCATCGGCGAGAACAGCGCGCAGGTTTCGTGATACCCCACGGCCTGATCGTATGCGCCGATGAAATCAAAACACTCGCAACCGAACTCGTGCGGCTGACTGTGACCCACGCGATGTTCGTGCGTCTGCGCGATGACCGGCAGTCGCACCAGACTCATGAACCACGGCGTGATCAGCACGCCTTCGGCCATGGGCGCAGGGGCCTCGATGTGCTGAAGCCGAAACCCTATCGCCTCGACCTTCAGCACCGGATTCAGCAGCGCGACGTTCTGCATCCGATCACGTTGCACCTGACGATAGAGCGCTTCCAGCGCGGTAACGCGAAGTTCAAGTGAAGCGGGCCAATCGTGTGCGGCGTGCATTCAGTCCACCACGAGCATGAATTGATCCGGCGGGCAGTCGCAGTTTGGGCAGCGCCAGTGTGCGGGCAGATCGGCGAACGGCGTGCCCGGCGCGATCTGCCACTGCGCATCGCCCACGGCGGGGTCGTATACCCACCAGCAGATTTTGCACTCCAGCCGCGAGTCCGGGCGCAGCGCTTCGCGGTTGCCCAGATAGGAACCTTCAAAGCCTTCGAAGTGATCGTGTTCGTGCGCGCTCATGGGTGGCTCATTTCACGCCGAAGCCAGATAGCCGGCGATGTCGAGCAGCCGCCGGTGCGAGTCGCGCAGGTCTTCGGCAGCGGCCATCGCGACTTCGGGCATGTCGATGATTTCGACGGTGTTGAGGATCACTTTATCCATGGAGTTGTAGTACACGACACGCCAGCAATGCGGCAGACAGGTGTTCGTGATGCGGCAATTGCCATAGCCGCGCGACAGCAGCAGCACGCGGCCCGTGCCCAGCTCGTGATCGAGGAAGGCGATGTCTTCGGGGCTGACGGGCAACAGCGTCAGGTTCACCACATGAGCCTCTTGTCCCGGCTGCCAGCGCAGTGCACGATCTTCGATCTCATCGGCCAGCATCGGCGCAAGCTGCACATGCGGCGGCATCGGGCCGTCCCAGCGTTGCCGCTCGCGCACGTCGGCTTGCGCGGTCTGGCGCAGCAGCGCCGGCACGGGGCCGATCTCGATGGCGTCGTCTACCAGCGTGATGCCATCCCAGGTGGTCAGACGCCAGATGCCGGCGAATACCGATTCCTGAATCCGCGTTTCCAGTTGCCGCAGCAGGTCGTGTTGCACGATGGCGCTGGCTTCGCCTTCTCCCAGCACCTGATTGATGAGCCGGCGATCTTCGGTGGACAGCCCCAGCAGATCGACCTGACCACCCGGCCCGCCGTTGGCTGCGCGATCCAGAAGGCTCAACACCGCCTGCAAGGTTTCGCGCGCTGCGATGCAGGTTGCCACCTCCTGCGGTTCGGGCAGCATCGGGGCCTGATAGGTGTTCATGTCCTTGGGCAGCGGCAGGTAGTCGAGTTGTTCGTCCTCAGGTTGCGAACCTGCGCCCAGCGTGACGACGGGAATGGGAAAGGGTTTCACGCTGCGCTCCTCGTCAGGGCCGCGTCCACGTCGCGAAGGTAAACGTCCCAGTCTTTCATGCCGCCGATGGAGGTGATGTGCTGTCCGTCGCGGAAGAACAGCAGCGTGGGCCAGCGCGTCGAGCCGTAGCGGCGTGCAATCGCCTCTTCGTTTGCGCGCGGCACCACGGCCACGCGAAAGCGGCCGGGAAAAGCCTTCATCAGTTCCGGCAGTATCGCGGCCACGTCCAGCCCTTCGGGGAAACGCAGCGGATCGCCGGCCAGCAGCACCACGCGATCACCGCTTTGCGCGGTCCAGCCGGCGATGCTGAATTCGTCGATCCAGATCGCGCCGAATTGATCGGCCAGACGTTGAACCAGCGCAGCGTGCGGGGCAATTGAAGTGTTCATGGGCAAGTCAGTGCGCGCATTTGCGCGGCAGTCATTTGAGAGGGGAGCGCGAATCCGACATCGGCTGCAAGCGGCGGTGCGGCATGCATTGCGTTCAGCGCCAGATCGAGCGCGGCGTTGATTTCGGCTGCGCGCGTTGCGGTGATGCGTTCACGCGCGTCGTTGAGGAATACGAGAAGCCATTCGCCCGGCGTCACCGCGCCGATCAACGTGGTGCCGATGCGCTGATGCTGTCCGCGTCCTTCGCATAGCGCATGGCCTTCGCTGATGGCGATGACCTGCATGGGAATGCCAACGCACATGGCCTTCAGCTTCCCGCGAGAAGAAAGCGCGCGTCGCCGATGCGGCAGGCGTCCTGCTCTGCCGGACGCTGCGCTTCGTAGGCGGCCAGCGCCAGTTCATCCAGCGTGACCGCATCGCCTCGCCTCAGCGTGGCTTCACGTTCGCGCGGCTGCGCGCCCCATTGCGTCAGGGCTTGCACCGCGAGCGTCAGCGCCGTTTGCATCGCGGCCTTGACCACCGGGCGCAGACTGCCGCCATAGTCATCCAGTTCTTCGGGCTGGCAGCCGATCAGCAGCACATGCTTTGGAAATTTGCCGGTGAATTGCGCCAGCGACAGCACTTCCTGAAAGCCGGTCTGATGCAGGCTCATTTTTTTCGCGCCCAGAAAGCGCGGCACCTCATCGTCGCGGATTACTCGCAGCGCGCCCGGCGGCAGACCGTAGTCGATGGCGTCGAAGATCAGCAGCGCGTCGGCCTGCTGCACATGTTGAAGCAGGTATAGTCCCTGCGTGCCGCCATCGACGAGGCGAACGTGATCGGCGAATTCGTAGCGCTGTTGCAACGCCT
Organism: Nevskiaceae bacterium; assembly: GCA_031277355.1. Classification (GTDB taxonomy): domain Bacteria; phylum Pseudomonadota; class Gammaproteobacteria; order Steroidobacterales; family Steroidobacteraceae; genus ZC4RG30. The sequence goes on from JAITMN010000204.1 coordinate 10,946, forward strand.
CGATGCAGCGCACGCCAAAGCCCTCATCCGCCCAGAGCAGATTGCCGATGCCCAGCACGACGATGGAATCGTTCACTTGAATGTCCGGTGACCCGAGATCATCGTCGAGACCATGCTCTGACGGCCCATGATGTCTTCGCGGATCGCTGCGTACACGTGCACGGTGATGAAGATCACCATCGCCCACATGCCCAGGCGATGCCAGGTGTGCAGGTCCTGGCTGGTGCCGAACAGCACGATGACCCAGCCGAACATCCGCTCCTGCCACGAACCCATCTGCGCGCCTTCGCCATACAGCGCAAGGCCGGTGATGATCATGTAGGTTGCGGTGAGCAGAAAGCCGCTGAACATCACCAGACGCGCCAGCGGGTTGTGCCCCACGTACTGATTGGGTTTGGGGATCAGGAACATGTACCAGCGCACCATGTTCAACGCTTCGCGCCAATAGGCTTTCTGGAATATCGGGACCGAGAACAGCTCGCGCGCATGATGATTGCCGACGAGGGCCCAATAGGCTCTGCCCAGCAGACCCACGGCCAGGATGTAGCCGGAGGCGAAATGCGCAAAGCGGATGTAGCCCATCAGGTAGTTCGCGCTGGCTTCGCCGGGCATCGTCGGCGGTGGCTTGCCGATGAAATAGCCGGTGATGCACAGCGTGAGGATCGCGGCCACGTTGATCCAGTGCCAGATGCGCACCGGCACTTCGTAGACGTAGATGGCCTTGATGTTCTGCGCGCGCCGGACGCCGCTGGCGTCGACGCCGGTGATGCTGGCGAGGCGTCGCTGCGCCAGTTCCTGCGCGGTCAGTGTCTGGGTGGTGGAGGCAGCACTCATCTTGATTTCTCCTTGGGCGGCCAGCGCGCTAGATCGCCAACTGGCCGAACAGGTAGATGCCCACGACGCCCAGCGCCGCACCGGCGCTGCCCAGCGCAAGTTGAGCGCGCTGCGCGAGCCCGTGCCGGATCGACAGACCCAGGCCAACGCCCGCCATGTGCAGCACCGCAGTGGTGAGCAGAAAGCCGATGGCGTAGGTGGCAAAGCCCGTTGCCGGCGCCTGCGCGCCATGCGCCAGGCCATGCAGTGCGGCAGCAGTGCCGATGATGGCCAGACCGGCGATGGGTAGCGAAGGCCGCCTCGCCAGTATCAGCATGGCGCCGAACAGCAGCACCGACAGCGACACCATGTGCTCCAGATATGGCAATGCCACGCCGGTTGCGCCCCATGCCGCGCCGAGCGTCAACGCCAGCATGAAGCAGGCCGGTCCCTGCCAGGCTTTGTGCACCGGCAGAGCGGTGACCGACCAGATGCCCACGGCGATCATCGCCAGCAGATGATCGAGTCCGAAGGGATGCGCCAGACCCTCCATCAGGCCGCTGGCGTCATGGCCGGGGTGAGCTTGCGCGGCGGTGGCGGCAAGGCCGCTCAGCAGCGCCACGACGGTGATGCGGCGCAGGTGTTGTGATTTCATCGAAACTTTCCTCTTTGAAGTCTTGTGTTGAGGTTCAGCGTACCGTAACGCGCGCCATTTCCTGACCATCGGCGCTGATCACATGAGTGGAGCACGCGAGGCAAGGATCGAAGCTGTGTATCGTGCGCAGGATTTCCACCGGCTCTTCGGGATTGACCATCGGCGTATTCATCAGCGAAGCCTCGAACGCGCCGATCTGACCCTTGGGATCGCGCGGCGAACCGTTCCAGGTGGTGGGCACCACGCACTGATAGTTTTCGATGCGTCCGTCCTTGATCTTGATCCAGTGGCCCAGCATGCCGCGCGGCGCGGCCACGGTGCCCACGCCTTTGGCTTCCTTCGGCCACGTTGCCGGGTCCCATTTGTCGACGTTGGCGGTGGTGGTGTCGCCGTTTCTGATGTTGTCGACCAGTTGCCGGAAGTCCTCCATCATCATCTCGGCGGCGTACTGGCTTTCCAGCGCGCGGCCCAGCGTGCGGCCGATCGTGGTGGGCAGCAATTGCTTGGCGGTGTAATTGGTTTCGGGCAGGCCCAACGCCTTCGGGATGACGCTGTTGATCGCTGCGGCCGAAGCATCCACCTGTTCCTTCACGCGCTGACACCGCTGGTTTCCTTTCAGGGCATGGGCGTAGGACAGAATGTAACGCGACAGCGGACCGACCTCCACCGCGTTGCCGCGCCAGCGCGGGGATTTGATCCACGAATACTTGGCCGATTCGTCCAGTTGTTCGATCTGCGTGCGCGTGCCTTTGAAGTTCGGCCCTTCGGGCGCGTAGTGGGCTTCGGTGACGCCATCCCAGGGATGCAGCCCCCTGGATTCGTCGGCGTACTTGTACCAGGAGTGCGTGACGAACTCCTGCACCTGTTCCGGATCGCGCGGGTCGAGCGGGTGAATCTCATCCCAGTTGCCATTGAGGATCACGCCGCCCGGCAGTTGCTGCGTGCTTGCGTCGTAGGGCACTTTTTCGTAGGTGCCGTAGTCGGCCACGCTGGTGGCCGACAGACCGCCGCCATACAGCCAGCCGGCGTTCTTGTAGAGCGTGCCGATGGCCAGCACGTCGGGAACGTAGACGTTGTTGTTGAACTCGATCATTTCCTTGATGCGAGCTTCCACGAAATTCAGACGCTCCATGTTGATCGGCGCGCCGGCCGCGCCGTCGCCGTCGAGATTGATTGCGCAGGGCACGCCGCCGACCATGTAGTTGGGATGCGGATTCTTGCCGCCGAAGATCGTGTGGACCTTCACCCATTCCTTTTGCAGGTCGAGCGCTTCAAGGTAGTGTGTGACCGCCATCAGGTTGGCTTCCGGCGGCAGCACATAAGCCTTGGAGCCCCAGTATCCCTTCGAGAACGGGCCGAGCTGGCCGCTGTCGACGAATTGCTTGAGCCGGTTCTGCACGTCGCGGAAGTAACCGGGCGAGGACAGCGGATGCGAGGGCGACACCATCTGCTGTAGTTCGCTGGTGGCTTTGGGATCGGCGTTCAGCGCCGACACCACATCCACCCAGTCGAGCGCATGCAGGTGATAGAAGTGCACGGCGTGATCGTGTACCTGCAAGGTCTTGGCCATCATCTCGCGGATCAGATGCGCGTTGAGCGGTACGCGGATGCCGAGCGCGTCTTCCACTGCGCGCACGCTGGTGAGTGCGTGACAACCGGTGCACACGCCGCAGATGCGCTCCACAAAGGCCCAGGCGTCGCGCGGATCGCGGCCCTTGAGGATCACTTCCAGGCCGCGCCACATCGTGCCCGTGGACACGGCGTTGCGGATCACGTTGTTGGCGTCGAGGTTCACCTCGCAGCGCATGTGACCTTCGATGCGGGTGACCGGATCGACGACGATGCGGCGGCCGGAGTTGTCGAGTCTGAAACCCTGGGTTTCGTAAGCAGCCATGATGTTGTCCTTTGTCGCGTCAGGCGTTGTTGGAAGCCGAAGCGGCTTGTTTTCTGGCTGCCGCGTTGTCGCGGGCGCGCTTGGCGACCGAGATCGCCGCGTGCGCGGCCACCGTGGCGCCCACGATTGCGGCGGCGGTGCCGCCGACCTTGTCGGCGTTGGACTCGATGCCGAACTGGCGGATGTTGGTCAGGCGGTCGTAGAACGAACCTCTGTCCCAGAAGCCTTCTTCGGAACAGCCGATGCAACCGTGACCGGCCTTGATCGGGAAGCTGGTGCCTTCGTTCCACTGCACCGTGGAGCAGGCGTTGTAGGTGGTGGGGCCCTTGCAGCCCATCTTGTACAGGCAGTAGCCCTTGCGCGCGGATTCATCGTCCCAGCTTTCGACGAACTGACCGGCGTCGAAATGCGGGCGGCGATAGCATTTGTCGTGGATGCGCTGGCTGTAGAACATCTTGGGCCGGCCCTGGCGATCCAGTTCGGGCACGCGGTCGAAGGTGAGCATGTAGGTGATGACGCCGGTCATCACTTCGGGGATGGGCGGGCAGCCCGGCACTTTGATGATGGGCTTGTCGGTGATGACCTTGTGGATCGGCGTGGCCTGCGTGGGATTGGGTTTGGCGGCCTGCACGCAGCCCCAGGAAGCACAGGAACCCCAGGCGATGATGGCTTTGGAATCCTTGGCCACGCGCTTGAGTTTTTCGACGAAGGGCTTGCCCGACTGGATGCAGAACATGCCGTCTTCGTTCAGCGGCGGATTGCCTTCCACCGCCAGAATGTACTTGCCCTTGTACTGGGTCATGATCTCTTCGAGGATGGCTTCGGCCTGATGGCCTGCTGCGGCCATCAGCGTGTCGTCGTAGTCCAGCGAGAGCATCGACAGCACCACGTCCTTGGCCAGCGGATGCGCCGAGCGGATGAAGGATTCGGTGCAGCAGGTGCATTCCAGACCATGCAGCCACAGCACCGGCGTGCGCGGCTTGTTTTCCATCGCATGAGCGATGTGGGGAATGAAGCTGGGCGCGAGGCCCAACGAGGTCGCGGTAAGCGAGCAGTATTTCAGAAAGCTGCGGCGCGAGATGCCCTTGCGACGCATGACCTCGTAGAAAGTCTCCATGATGCGCTGTTCCCCCCAATGGTTTTGATTGCTGCCGCGTTTGCGGCCGTGCCTATGCACACAAGCAATATCCGTGCCAATGGGCGCAGCGCGGGGGATTGGGCTTCGGGGATGTTTGGCTGGCTGATTGCTTTGCAGTCAAATCCAAAAAATGGAAAGCAATAAACCGTCGAAATCAGATTTCTACGCGGACTTTGTTGCGGCCATCGCTCTTGGCCCGGTACAGCGCGGTATCAGCGGCAGTCATCAATTCAGTTAGTGGAGTCTTTTGGCCGGGCATTAACGTGGCCACGCCGATGCTGATCGTGATCCGCAGTGGTGCGTCGCCGGAGGCGAAGGGGGTGTCGGCCACCGCTTCGCGCAGGCGTTCGGCCAGCAGCGCGGCTTCATTGGGGCCGCGTTCGGGCAGCAGTAGCGCGAATTCCTCGCCGCCGATGCGCGCGGCGATGTCGTCGTCGCGGGTGTGCCGGCGCAGCAGCATCGCCACCTGACGCAGCACTTCATCGCCGCGCACGTGACCGTAGCGATCATTGATCGACTTGAACAGGTCCACGTCGATGATGCACAGCGACAGCGCTCGCGTGTGACGGGCGGCGCGGGCGATTTCCTTCTCGGCGATCTCGGTGAAATGGCGGCGGTTGTACAGGTCGGTGAGCGTGTCGCTGACGGCAAGCTGGTAAATCTGCTCGTGGTAGCGGGCTTCCATGCTGTCCTGGCTGATGAACTTCAGCGTGCAGTCGCCGACGGTGATCTGGTCGCCGTCGGAGAGCGTTTGATCTTCGCGCAGCGGCGTGTCGTTGACGCGGGTGACATTGGTTGCGCCCAGGTCGCGGATGCGATAGCTGCCGCCATCGGCCCAGATGCGGCAGTGCATCCGCGAGACGCTCTGGCTCGCCAGCACCAGATCGGCTTCGTTGGAGCGTCCGATCACCACCGGCTGCGGGCCGATGTCGGCGCGGCGGCCCAGACCCTCGCCGTGAATCACCACGACGCAGGCCGAGCGCGAGGGGTGCATGCCGGTGGGGCGCAGCGGGCGGAGCTGGGTTTTGTCGCTGGTTGGCGTGTCCATGTCGATCAGGTCACCGCT
>JAITMN010000249.1 GCA_031277355.1 Nevskiaceae bacterium
ACATTTACGGGCCGTGTAGCCCTGCTGTGGCCGGATGAGCACGGCCAGTTGTCCGCCCCGCCTGCGTCCGCCGACCCGCTGCGCTACAACGTCACCGATACCTCCGTTGCACAATGGGCACTGGAGCATGGTCACGCGGCGGGTCTGGGCTCGGACACACTGCCCAGCGCCGAAGCGGCTTACCTGCCGTTGACGGGCTCACGCCAAACGCTGGGCGTGCTGGCAGTGCTGCCCGCCAATCGCCGCCGCGTGTTGCTGCCCGAACAGCGTCATCTGCTGGAAACCTTCGCGAGCCAAATCGCGCTGGCGTTGGAGCGCGCGCAGTTGGGAGATGAGGCGCAGTAGGTGCGCGAACCCGTGGACCAAAGCGCCACGAACGCGACAGCAACCAGCAAGCCTCGATTCTTCATCAACGGCGAGGCCGCTCACAGCAGCCTAGTGCCCAGCGGAACCGGCTGATCCGGAACGCACAGCGCAACCTCTCCCTTCTCGTTGTGAAATCCGGTCACCAGACATTCGGACATGATCGGCCCGACCTGCTTGTGCGGGAAATTCACAACCGCCACCACCAACCTGCCGACCAGACTCTCCGGTGTATACAGCGCAGTGATTTGGGCGCTGGATTTTTTGATTCCAATTTCATTGCCGAAATCGACGTGCAGGATGTAGGCGGGCTTTCGCGCTTTCTCAAACACCGATGCGCTGATGATCCTACCGACTCGCAGCTCGATCTTCAAAAAATCTTCAAATCGGATGGTTTCCATGCGACGCATGTTACCTGAGGCCAACCTACCGCCACTGGAATGGTACGACGTGCTGGAACTGGACTTTGGCGAACTGCGTGGAGGATCGCCGGGGTTTCTATAACGAACTTGTGCGCATCCTGCGCAAGACGCGCGAGCCGGCGACGCGCACGCCAAAAACTCAAGGCAACAACACAAACCCCCGCGCATGCTGAGGCTGCACCACCGCGAAATGCCTCCGATCCGTCGTCAGCACATCCTGCGCTTCAAGCCGTTCGGCCACCGCCACAACGGAGGCATCAACATACCCCAGCGGTAGATTCCGATAGCGTCCCATCAAATCGGCTATCCGCGATAAATCGGCAACCTTGATCGGTTCGGTGACGAAATCACCATTGGCAATCGAGCGAACGAAGGCTTCCTCGGCTGTTGGCCCGATTCGGGTTTGGAGCAGGTAGGTAACCTCCGGCAGAATCGACATGGGCAGGATGATTTCATCAGCAGCATCGCGCCACCAACTTATCACCCGCTGATGCCAGGCATCACTGCGATCAATCAGCGCGTAAACCGCGCCGGTATCGGCGATGACCATTATTCGTGCGGGTTCGCCCAGAGCAGTTCATCCACCCGCTCGGACGTATCTGTCGCACCACTGGCGAATTGACCTGCAATCGCGGGAAGCATCAACCGTTTCGGCGCGGCAAGGTATTGCACGACCGCTTCCCGCACCACCGATGCGGTGCTGGTACGACGCGCCTTCGCCACCTGTTCCAGTTGGCGGATCAGGTGATCGTCAATGCTGAGACTGGTCTGACCCATGCGCCTATCCTACTTGCGCCCCCGCGTCACAGACAATCCGTCTGCCCACTATTTCCGCCAACCTCCAACCGTGAGGGCCCCGGCGGTGTTGTCGGCTACAGCGCCTTGCTGGGCGCGACTCGCCTCGACGCCTTGACCCACTAACTGTGTATATAACTCTGCAAATCCTCAATCAAATGCCGCTGATCCTCGATCACGCACTTGACCAGATCACCAATCGACACAATCCCGCTCACACGCCCGCCCTGCATCACCGGCAAATGGCGGATACGGTGCTGCGTCATCTCGCGCATCGCTTCTTCCACGGTGGCCTCTTCGCTGATCGTGACCACCGACGCGGTCATGATGTCGGACACCGGCGTGGCCGGCGATGAGCGTCCTTTCAGCACCACATTGCGCGCGTAGTCGCGCTCGGAGACGACGCCGTGCAGCGTGTCGCCCACCATCACCAGCAACGCGCCGACTTGATGTTCGGCCATGCGACGCAGCGCTTCGAGCACCGCCGCATCCGGCGCGATGGCGAAAATCTGACGCCCCTTTCCATCCAGCAATTGGCTGATCGTCATCATCGCGACCTCCCCCCGATTACACGGATTCCACCCTCAACGCCGTTCCGTCAACGCCGGTCACGCGCACGCGCGCGCCCACTGGCGCATCGCCGCCGCGCACCAGCCAGACGGTATCGGCCACACGAACCTTGCCTTGTCCATCGGCGATGGGCTCGACCAACTCCAACACCTGCCCCACATACTGCGCGCCGCGCCGGTTCAGCGATGGTTGATCCGAATCCTGCTGCGTTTCAGGCTCGCGAAAACGCCGCCACAGCACGATGGCAAGCGCACCGAGCACGCCGAACAACACCAACTGCAATTGCCACGGAATCGGCACCACCAGATCAAGTGCGCCCACGACCACCGCCGCCGCCGCAAACCAGATCGCAATCGCCCCCGGCAGGAAGGTCTCGAAGATCGCCAGCACCGCCGCGGCAATCCACCAGTGATACCAGGTGAGCGATTGCGCAAAGGTCAGCATCACGTCACTCCGGATCGCGGCCCGCCCGGGCGCGGCGGCGATGCGCCCTTGGCAGCCATCGCATCCTTGGCCAACTCCGCGATGCCGCCAATCGAGGCGATCACGCTGGAGGCCTCCACGGGCAGGAAAAACACCTTCTGATTCGGTGCGCTGGCAAACGCCTTCAGCGACTCGATGTATTTCTGCGCAACGAAGTAGTTCAGCGCATTGGTGTTGCCTTCGGCAATGGCCTTCGACACCATCTCCGTGGCTCGCGCTTCGGCTGCGGCCAAACGCTCGCGCGCTTCGGCGTCGCGGAACGCGGCTTCCTTGCGCCCTTCGGCTTCCAGCATCACCGATTGCTTCTCGCCTTCGGCCCGCAGGATCGCCGACTGGCGCAACCCTTCGGCTTCCAGCACATTGGCGCGCTTGTCGCGCTCGGCCTTCATCTGCCGCGCCATCGAATCCACCAGATCGGCCGGCGGCTGGATGTCGCGAATCTCGATGCGCGTGACCTTCACGCCCCACGGCGAGGTGGCCTCATCCACCACACGCAGCAGCCGATGATTGATCTCATCGCGCTTGGACAGCGTTTCATCGAGGTCCATCGAACCGACCACGGTGCGGATGTTCGTCATCGTCAGGTTGGTTACCGCAACGCGAAGATTGTCGACCTCGTAGGCCGCCTTGGCCGCATTCAACACCTGATAGAACACCACGGCGTCAACGCCCACCATCGCGTTGTCTTTCGTGATCACTTCCTGGCGCGGCACGTCGAGCACCTGCTCCATCATGTTGATGCGCCGGCCCACCGCTTCGAAGAACGGCACGATGAAGTGCAGCCCCGGCTCCATCGTGCGCTTGTAGCGGCCGAAGCGCTCCAGCGTGTATTCGTAGCCCTGCTTCACCGTCAGCAGCGAACGCGCTGCAACGACGATGATCGCAACCAGAATGATGATGGGCAGATATCCAATCGGCATTCGTCATTCTCCTGCTGGCGTGATGCGCGTGATTTCCGCTCGCAGTGACGCGAGCCAGCTCTTCACCGTCGCGGCGTTCTGCGGTCCCATGCGTATCATCAGTTTTTGCCCTGCCGAACGCGACTCCAACGCCGCATCGGCAAACTCATACATCACCTTGGGCTGCACCAGCGCCGGCGGTTGCGCGGGCGAGGGCGCGGCTTGCAGGTGGTCGATCACTTCCACCAGCCGATCGTTGAAGTAGCGGCCCGGATAGCCGAGGTCTTCATAGGCTTGCTGCAACAGCGGATAGTAGGTGCGATAAAGCTGACCCACCTGACGCACATCAAGCGCCGTGAGCAATCGCACCGCAGGCGCATAGCGGGCGTAGTTCTCGGAGGCCAGCGTGATGCGCTCCTCGCCGGTGGCGGTGTCGATCGGCGCGCGGTCCACGGCAAACGCGCCCGACACCGGACGCACCGCACGAATCCGCTCGGTAACTTTCTCGCGCGTGAGATTGTCGACGGTGGCGACGAAACGCCGCGCCACGCCATCGGGCACAAGCCAGGCCGACACCGACGGCGCGCCCACCAGCGTGGCCAACTCCGCCGCCAGCGGCGCATCGCTGTCTTCCAGCGCGGGCAGGGGCACCGGCGCATCGCTGGGTTCTGCGGGCGTGTCCGACAGCGGATGCTGCACCTGTTCCTCCACCACCTGCGCGGGCGGGGCTTCCACCGGTGTTTCCACCACGGCCGGCGGCGCCGAAGCATTGCGCCACCACAGCCATCCGCCCGCCACCACGGCAACCACCGCCAGTGCGGTTGCCGGCATCACCCAAGCCGGTCGCCGGCCATCATCGGATTCTGTTTCTTCGGATTCGTAGCTCACGCCGCCCTCGTTCGCTTCAAGTGGACCAGCAGCAATGAAATCGCCGCCGGCGTAACCCCCGCCACACGCGCAGCCTGACCGAGCGTTTGCGGCCGCGCCTCCGTCAGACGCTGACGCACTTCATTCGACAGCCCCGCCACGCAAGCGTAATCCAACTCCGCAGGCAACGTCGCGGACTCGTGATGACGGCTGCGCGCGATCTCGGCTTCGGCCCGCGCGATGTAGCCTTCATAGCGCGCGCGCACCAGCAACGCCAGCTCCACTTGCGCCAGCAGACGATCATCGCCCAATTGCGGGACCGCAAGCCCCCTGTCTGCCAGCAGCGACGCATAAGTGCTCTCGGGCCGACGCAATTGATCAAAGCCGCGCCCGAGCCGCGCCACTTCGGCCTCGATGGCCTGATGTTTGCGGCTGAAAAAATCCCAGCGCTGATCATCGACCAGACCCAGCTCGCGGCCCTGCGGCGTGAGCCGCGCATCGGCATTGTCTTCACGCAGCAGCAGGCGGTATTCGGCGCGACTGGTGAACATGCGATAAGGCTCCGGCGCGCCCTGCGTGGTCAGATCATCCACCAGCACGCCGATGTAAGAAGTGGCGCGCGAGGTGATCATCGGCGGCAGATCAAGCGCGCATGCGGCGGCATTGGCGCCGGCGAGCAAGCCCTGCGCGGCGGCTTCTTCGTAACCCGTGGTGCCGTTGATTTGTCCGGCAAGAAACAGCCCTGCAAGCACGCGCGTCTGCAATGAGGTGAGCAGATCACGCGGATCGAAGTAATCGTATTCGATGGCGTAACCGGGGCGCGTCAGATGCGCCTGCTCAAGTCCTGCAATCGAATGAACGAGGTCTTGCTGCACATCAAAGGGCAGACTGGTGGAGATGCCATTGGGGTACACCTCATTCGTCGTCAACCCTTCGGGTTCGAGGAATATCTGATGCGAATCGCGATCGGCAAAGCGCATCACCTTGTCTTCGACCGAAGGACAGTAACGCGGACCACGGCCCTCGATGCGCCCGGTGAACATCGGCGAGCGGTCGGTGGCCGCGCGGATGATCGCGTGCGTGCGCTCGTTCGTCGCGGTGATGAAGCAGGGCAGTTGGCGCGGATGATCGCCGGTGCGGCCGAGAAAGGAGAACACCGGGCGCGGCTCGTCGCTGAGCTGGGGTGTGAGGCGCGAGGTGTCGATGGTGCGCGCGTCGATGCGCGGCGGCGTGCCGGTCTTCAGGCGGCCGGTGCGCGGCATCAACTCGCGCAGCCGCGCGGCCAGGCGCAGCGAGGGCGGATCACCGGCGCGTCCGCCGGAGGTGCTGTCGAGGCCCACGTGGATGCGTCCGCCGAGAAAGGTGCCGGTGGTCAGCACCACGGCGCGCGCCGGAAAAGCGATGCCGGTGGCGGTAACGACGCCGCGCACCGCCTCGCCCTCCACGATCAAATCCGCCACTTCCTGCTGGAAGATTTGCAGATTCGGCTGCCGCTCCACCGTCTCGCGGATCGCCGCCCGATACAGCGCGCGGTCGGCCTGCGCACGCGTGGCGCGCACCGCCGGCCCCTTGCTGGCGTTCAGCGTGCGCATCTGAATGGCCGCGCGATCAGCGGCCAGCGCCATCGCGCCGCCGAGGGCGTCGATTTCGCGTACCAGATGACCCTTGCCCACCCCGCCAATGGCCGGATTGCAACTCATCGCGCCGATGGTCTCCACGCTCTGCGTCAACAGCAGCGTGCGCGCACCCCGGCGCGCCGCCGCCAGCGCGGCCTCGACGCCGGCATGTCCGCCGCCGACGACGATCACATCGTAGCTGTCGTGCTTGGGCATGGGGGGCATTGTACGTCCCTGCGGCGGCTGCGACAGCCGCGCTTTATTTACCCAGCAGTTCAAAACCAGGGGTCAAATTCGACGCCAGCTTCAACGCCGCCGCGCTACCCCTTCACCCCCGCCGCAAACTCCCGCACACACCCCGCCCACTCCCCCGCCTGATCCAGCGACGCCAAATGCGCCGCTCCCGCAACCTCCACCCGCCGCGCGCCGCGAATCCCCGCCCGCAGGCGCTCGCCGGCCTGACGGCGCTGCACGCTGTCTTCACCGCCGTTGAGCACCAGCGTGGGCTGCCTGATCGCATGCAGGCGCGGCAGCGGCACCGGCTCCCAGCCGCCATCAAGATCATCGCCCCGGTACGTCTCCACGCATTGCTGCAACAGACGCGCTCTTTGCACGCCCGGAGTCGTCAATTGCATCAGAGGATGACCCAAAATCGCCCGATGCAGCGCGGGCAGCCCTTCGGTGTCGCGCAAACGGCGATATTCCATCAGCGGCAATTCGGTTTCGGCTTCAAACCACGGCGCGCCATCCAGCACCAGCGCATCGACGCGATCCGGCGCGCGGATCGCCGTGTGAATCGCCACGCGCGCGCCCTGCGACATACCCACGAGGCAGGCCCGCTCGATGCCCGCCGCATCGAGCAGTGCGATCAAATCATCCACGGCCTCATTCGGGTCATACCTGCCAACACTGCGACCAAAACCACGCCGGTCGTAACGCAGCAGCCGATGCTGCGCGGTGAGCAGCGGCACAACCGGATTCCAGTAATCCAGACTCAGCGCCCAACCATGAATCAGCACCAGCGCGATGCGGCCTGCATCGGCGCCGACGCCCGCGCCCCCCTCCACCCGCCACCGCAGCCGCGCATCTTCCCGCTCGAAAAACCGATCCACGCCGGCACGCAGCGCCGGCATCATGCGCACACCGCCCCGCCGCCACCCACGCTACAACTGCGCGCTGAGCGCAATACCCGGCACGCGCGCAATTTCCGCCGAAATCTGCCGGCTGATCTGTTGCAGCATCGGCAGGCGTTCGCGCACCAGCGCGGCCTTGTCCGTGCGGCGCGCATGGCTGGAACTGTTCAGCGCCGCCACGACGCGCCCGTTGCCGTCATACACCGGCACCGCAATGGCAATCACGCCCAGCGCCAGTTCCTCATCCACCACCGCGCAACCATTGCGGCGGCTCTCGGCCACGATCCGCGCCAGCTTCGCCGGGTCAGTGACCGTGCGCGAAGTCAGCGCCGTGAAGTGCGCATTCTCGAAATACCAGCGCAATCGCGCCGGACCCAGACCCGCCAGCAACACGCGGCCCATCGACGTGGCATACGCCGGAAAACGGCTGCCCACATGCGCTTCCATCCGCATCAGCGTGCGCACCGACGTACGCGCCACATACACAACCTCCACTCCATCGAGCACCGACAGCGCCGCCGAATCACCCGTCTCGCGCGCCACCTGCTCCAGATGCGTCTGCGTCAATTGCTCGATATCCATCGATTCCAGATACGCAGCGCTGATTTCCAGCACCTTCGGCCGCAGCAGAAACTTGCGCCCGCTGCGCGTCACATAGCCCAGCTCCTGAAACGTGTTCAGGCAGCGCCGCGCCGTCGCCGGCGGCAAACCGGCGCATGCCGCCACCTCCGACAGCGTCATGTGCGGGCGGTCGCGCGAAAACGCCCGCAATACGTCGATGCCCTTGGCGAGTCCACCCATCACTTCACGGCGCGCGGCCGGACTGGATTCTTCGAGACTCAAATCTGTGCTCCCGGGTTTCACAAGCATTGACAGCAGAACCGCTAGCGTCTCAGGATATTCGTATTACGAAAAGTTTTTCGTATGGCGAAAATTTATCGCGAAATTATAACCTGTCCGGGGGATTGATGAAGATCGGCAAGCAGGAGCATCGAAGCTCCTCCATTTCCACCTCCAACGCCGACACAATCGTGATTCGCGGCAAAGACCTGTGCGGCGAATTGATCGGTCACGTTGGCTTCACCAACTATTTCTGGTTCCTGCTCACCGGCGATACGCCCAACGCCGCGCAGCGCCGCGTGCTCGACGCCACGCTGGTGGCCATCGCCGAGCACGGCCTCGTGCCCAGCGTGCAGGCCAGCCGCATGACCTACGCCGCAGCGCCCGAAGCCTTGCAGGGCGCGGTGGCGGCGGGCCTTCTGGGTTGCGGCTCGGTGATTCTCGGCGCGGCGGAGTCCGCCGGCATGCTGCTCAGCGAAGTGGTCACCGCCGGCCGTGAATCCACGCTCGAAGCGGCGGCAACCCAAGCCGTGTCCGAGCGCCGCGCGCAGCGCAAGGCCATCCCCGGCTACGGCCATCCGCTGCACAAGGGCGAAGACCCGCGCGCCACGCGGCTGTTCCAGGTTGCCGCCGAAGCCGGTTTGCCCGACGATCATCGCCGCGCAGCCAAACAAATCGAGGCAGTATTGCCCGCTGTGACCGGCAAGAATCTGGTGATGAATGTATCGGCGGGGATTCCGGCGGTGTTGCTCGACGCCGGTTTTCCGGTCGGTGCGCTCAAGGGCGTGCCGCTGCTGGCGCGCACCGCAAGCCTCATCGCCAACCTGCTCGAAGAGCAGAGCAAACCCATCGGCTTCGTGCTCTCGCACGCGGCTGCCAAGGCCATCGACTATGACGGCCCGGTGCCACCGGGCTTTGTGCGGGGAGACACATGAAGGGACTGGATGTATTGAAGGGCGTGAAGATCGTCGAGCAGGGCACGTTCATCACGGGCCCCTGCTGCGGCATCATGCTTGCCGATCTGGGCGCAGACGTGATCAAGATCGAAAGTCCGGATGGCGATCCGTATCGCGCGTATCAGGGTGGTCAGTATTCGCCGCATTTTCAGGCGTACAACCGCAACAAGCGCAGCCTTGCGCTTGATCTGAAACAGGCCGGTGATCGTGAAGTATTCGACACGCTGATCCGCGAAGCCGACGTGTTCATCCAGAACTTTCGCCCCGGCACCGCCGATCGCCTGGGCGCGGGCGCCAAGCGCTTGCAGCAAATGAACCCGAAGCTGGTGTACTGCTCGATCAGCGGCTTTGGCGCCGATGGTCCGTATGTGGATCGCCCCAGCTACGATTCGGTGGCGCAGGCGCTGTCGGGTTTTCTGAGCGTGGTCGTCGATGAAAGCCGTCCGCGCTTTCTCGGCCCTGCGCTTGCCGATGCCATCACCGGCATCTACGCCTCTTACGGCGTGCTCGGCGCGCTGTTTGATCGCAGTCGCACCGGCAAGGGCCGCGTCGTGGAAGTGTCGATGCTCGAAGCGATGGCGCACTTTGCCGTCGAGCCTTACGCGGCCTACTTCGCGCTGGGCACGGTGCCGCGCTCGCAGGACCGCCCGCGTCTGGCGCAGGCGCATATCCTGCGCACCGGCGATGGCGGCCTGATCGCCATTCACCTCTCGTCGCTGGAAAAATTCTGGACTGGCCTCGTCGCCGCGCTCGATGCCCCGGAGATTGCCAGCGATCCGCGCTTCAACACGCGACTGCTGCGCATCGACAACTACGATGCGCTGGGCGCGGAACTGGATCGGCGTTTCTCGCAGCATCCCACGCAGTATTGGGTGGAGCGACTGGGCGGCAACGATGTGCCCTTTGCGCCGATCAATCGCGTGGATGCGGCGGTGAAAGACCCGCAGGTGCAACACCTGGGCCTGATGGTGCCGGTGGAAAATCCGCATGCCGCCACGCATGCGGTGCGCCCTGCCGTGCAATACGACGGACAGCGCGCCGACGCCGTGCGCGCCGCGCCGCTGATCAACGAACACGGCGCAGCGATCCGCGAGGCGCTTGCCCAGTCTCCGGCGTGGCCTTCGGCCACGTGAGCCTTATCTGAACACCGCCAAAGAAGAGAGAAACAGACGATGCTATTTCCCACCACGCTCGTAGGCAGCTACCCGCAACCCGAATGGCTGATCGACCGCAAGAAACTGGCGGGCCGTTTCCCGCCCCGCACCCGCGCCAAGGAACTGTGGCGCATACCGGAAGAATTCCTCGAAGAAGCCTGGGATGACGCCACGCTGCTGGCGATCCGCGCACAGGAAAAGGCCGGCATCGACATCATCAGCGATGGTGAAATCCGCCGCGAGAGCTACTCCAACCGTTTCGCCACGGCGCTGGAAGGCGTGGACATGGAAAACCACGGCACCGCGCTCGATCGCAGCGGCCATCCCAATCCGGTGCCGCGCGTCACCGGCAACATCAAGCGCCGTCATCCGGTGCTGGTGAAGGACATCGAATTCCTGCTCGCCAACACGCAGCGTCGCGTGAAGATCACCGTGCCGGGTCCGTTCACGATGTCGCAACAGGCGCAGATCGATCACTACGGCGGCAGCCGCGAAAAAGCCGCCATCGATTACGCCAAGGCGGTGAACGAGGAAATCCGCGATCTGTTCGCCGCCGGCGCAGACGTGGTGCAGATCGACGAACCCTACATGCAGGCGCGCCCGGAAGAAGCGCGGCAGTATGGTCTGGCGGCGCTGGAAGCCGCGCTCGATGGCGTCACCGGCCGCACGGCGGTGCATATCTGCTTTGGCTATGCCGCCATCATCCATGCGCGGCCTTCGGGCTACAGCTTCCTCACCGAGTTGCAGCGTTGCAGTTGCAAACAGATTTCGCTGGAAACCGCGCAGTCGAACCTCGACTGCTCCGTGCTCGCCACGCTGCCCGACAAGCAATTCCTGCTCGGCGTCATCGATCTGTCGGACCCGAATGTGGAGTCGCCGGAGACGGTGGCCGCACGCATCCGCCGCGCGCTGCCCTATGTGCCGGCACGCAACATCATCGTGGCGCAGGACTGCGGCATGAAGTACCTGCCGCGCGCGCTGGCTGATGCGAAGTTGCACGCGATGGTCGAAGGGGCGCGCATCGTGCGCGCCGAGTACGCGGAAAAAGGCGAATAAGTGCGCACCCGCACCGCCCTCATCGGTCTTGCCGGCCTCACCGCCGGCATGATGATCAACGCTCCGGTCGCCGGAGCAGCCGATGGCGACGGTGCTGTCGCCGACTCTCTGGACGAAATCGTCGTCACCGCACGGCGTCGCGATGAATCCTTTCGCGACGTGCCGATGACGGTGAACGTGTTCACCGCGCAGGCCATCGAAGCGGCGGGCATCCGCCGTCCGGCGGACTTCATCGCGCAAGTCCCCAACATGCAGTTGGTGGAGACGCAGAACGCGGGCAACGCCTTCGTCGTCGTGCGCGGCATTTCGCAGGCCCGCAACAGCGAACCTTCGGTGGCGGTGCTGGTGGATGGCGTGCTGGAAACCAATCCAGCCGAATTCAACAAGGCGCTGTTCGACATCGAACACATCGAAGTGCTCAAAGGTCCGCAGGGCGCGATCTATGGCCGCAACGCCATCGGCGGGGCCATCATCATCGACACCCGCGCGCCGACCAACGACTTTGAAGGTCAGGTGCGGCTCACCGCCGGCAATGGCAGCACCTATGGCGTGCAGGGCGCGGCCAGCGGCCCGCTGTCGGACGATGGCGCATTGAAGTTTCGCGCTTCGATCAATTACCTCGACACCGGCGGTTTTCTCGACAACGTGTATCTGAATCGCAAGGCCGATCCGATGCGCGATCTATCGGGCCGCGTGCGATTGCTGTGGCAGCCCAGCGATGCGTTCAGCGCCGACCTGCGTCTGTCGGCCAGTTCGCTCGACACGCGGGCGCTGTATTTCGTGATCCCGCGCGACGACGAGAGCAATCCCTTCGCCTCGTTCACCACGGCGGCCAACGCCAATGATGTCACCACACCGATCACGCTGGACAACCCCGGCGAAAACACTCGCGATGTCTACAACGCCGCGCTGAAGATGGACTTCGCGCTGAATCTGGGCACGCTGACTTCCGTCACCGCGCTGAACTCCACGCGCGAAGTGCTCACCGGCGATGCCTATGATTTTCGGCCTGCCGCGCAATCGGTGTTCATGGCGGTGCGCGGCACAGACCTGAATCAGAGCCAGTTCCTTGACCTCGGTTCCTGGAGTCAGGAACTTCGCCTGACCTCCAACACGCAAGGCCGCGTGTCGTGGATCGCCGGCGCGTACTTCGTACACACGGATCGCTTCATCTCCACCGGCAACATGCTCGACACCGGCGCGGGCGTATTCGCGGTGTACCGGCAACCGCGCCTCACCGGCCCCAATCCCAGCGACACCTTTCTCGCCGATGCGCAGAACAACAACGCCTGGGCGCTGTTCGGTGATGTGAACCTCACGCTCACCGAGCAATGGGAACTGGACCTTGCGCTGCGTTACGATCAGGACCGCCGCGAGAACATCACCAAAACGCCCACGGCCTTTCTGCCCGACCCGTCGGCTCGCGAAGGCGAAGTGCGGCGGCGCACTTGGGATGAATGGCAGCCCAAGGCCACACTGCGCTACAAGCCGCTCGACAACCTCACGGTCTACGGCGGCTGGAGCCGTGGCTTTCGCAGCGGCGGCTTCAACCAGACCGGCGTCGGCGCGGTGGCTGACGCCAACGCCATCGCCGGCGTCAACGACATCTTCGAAGCCGAAGTGGCCGACACCTGGGAAGTGGGCCTGAAGGCGCAAAGCGCCAGCGGCGCAGTCTCCGGCAGCCTGAGCCTGTTCCAGACTGATTCGCGCAATGGTTATTTCTTCGTGTTCCTCGCCGCCAATTCCACGCAGAACCTGGGCAACTTCGACTCCCGGCTCAAGGGCGGTGAGGTCGAGTTGCGTTGGCGTCCCCTCAATCAACTGGAATTCAACGCCGGTTGGGGCTTCACCAACAGCCGCATCACCGCGATGGAAGACGCCAGCGTGATCGGCAACAACGCGCCGCTGGTCACCGACAACACGCTGAATCTGGGCGCGCAGTTCACACAGCCGCTCTCCGGCGATCTGGGATTGCTGCTGCGGGCAGACTTCCAGCGCCTGGGCCGTACCTGGTGGGAGCCCTACAACCTCACCTCGCGCGATCCGGTGTCGCTGCTGGATGCGCGTCTGGGCCTCACGGCGGATAACTGGTCGCTGGTGGCCTGGGCCCGCAATCTGACCGACGAGAAGTACAATGCGGAATACTCGCCGGGCGGCTTTTTGTTCAGGGCTCTGCCGCGCCGGTACGGGCTTGAGTTCAACTATCGTTTTTGAGGATACGATCATGTCAATCAAGGCAAAGCTTCCCTCCCGGCTGCATCACACGGCCTACACCTCGCGCGATCTGGAAGCCACGCGGCGCTTCTATGAAGACATCATCGGTCTGCCGCTGATCGCCACCTGGTGCGAGAAAGACGAACTGTTCGGCAAGGAGCGCACCTACTGCCATTGCTTCTTCGGCATCGGCGACGGCGGCGCGCTGGCGTTCTTCCAGTTCGCCAACGAGGAAGATCAGGCGCTGTTTGCGCCGAAGATCGCCGCCACGCCCTTCCATCACATCGCGCTCAACGTGGACGCGCACACGCAGGCCGGCATCGAAAAGCGCCTGACCGAAGCCGGCTACACCGCGCCGAAGTTCTATGTGCTGGAGCATGGCTACTGCCGCTCGGTATACGCCGAAGACCCCAACGGCATGATCTGCGAGTTCACGCACGATCATGAGAAGGTCGAGGAGATCAACGCGATCCGTCAGAAGGATGCGCACAGCGAGTTGAAGCGCTGGCTGGGCGGGGATCATCACTCGAACAACATGTTCCGTTCGGAAGCCAACACGGCGCACTGAACCATGTTGCGCAGCGCCGACCGTATCCTCACCACGCATGTGGGCAGCCTGCCGCGTTCGCAGGCCGTCACCGACGTGCTGTTCGCCCGCGAGGGCCACGGCCAGATGCCGGCCAATCCCGAAGCGGTGATCGCCGATGCGGTGAAGGCCATCGTGCAGAAGCAGGTGGACGTGGGCATCGACGTCGTCAGCGACGGCGAAATGGGCAAGATCAGCTACGCCACCTACATCAAGGATCGCCTGTCCGGCTTCGACGGCGACACGCCGCGCGAACCGGGGCAAGACTTGGTGGAGCATCCGCGTCTGCTGCAAAAGCTCGCCAAGCTCGGCTCCACGGCAAGCTATCGCCGTCCGCGCTGCGTGGCCGAGATTCGCGTAACGAACCTTGCGCCGATGCACGAGGACATCGCGAACATGAAGGCGGCGCTGGCCTCAGCCAAGCCGCGCGGCGAGGGCTTCATCAACACCGCCTCGCCGGGCACGATCGCGCTGTTTCAGCCCAACGACTTCTACCCCACGCAGGACGCCTACCTCGAAGCGGTGGCCGAAGGCATGCGCGCCGAGTACGAAGGTCTGGTCGCGGCGGGTCTGCTGATCCAGATCGACGCGCCCGACATGGCCATGGGCCGCCACACGATGTACCGCGACCGCACCGAAGATGACTTCATCGGCCTTGCCGCGCGGCACATCGAAGTGCTGAACCACGCGCTGCGCAATGTGCCGGCCGACCGCGTGCGCATGCATGTGTGCTGGGGCAACTACGAAGGCCCGCACACGCATGACGTACCGCTGGAAAAACTGCTGCCGGTGGTGATGAAGGCCAAGCCGCAGGCGATTTTGTTTGAAGGCGCGAACCCGCGTCACGCGCATGAGTGGCAGGTGTTTCGCGATCTGGCCGCGCAGGTGCCGGAAGACAAACTGCTCGTCCCCGGCGTGCTCAGCACGACCACGAACTATGTGGAGCATCCGCGCCTCGTGGCCGAACGGCTGGAACACTATGCCGATGTCGTGGGCCGTGAGCGCGTGCTGGCGGGCACGGACTGCGGCTTTGGCACCTTCGCCGGCTTTGGCCCGGTGGACCCGGACATCGTCTGGATGAAGCTCAAGTCGCTGGTCGATGGCGCGCAGATGGCCTCGGAGAAACTGTGGGGGCGGCGCTGAGCGCCGCCTTCGCCTCAAGCCTCGTAGCGAACTTCCAGCCCTTCGGAATTGCCCACGGCCTTGCGCAGCAGCGCCAGCAGCGTGGCGCTCGCGCCGGCCTGCTCCAGCAGGTCGATGGTGTTGGCGTCCACGAAATAGTCCACGTCCCGGCTGTCTTCCTCCTCCAACTGATCGACGAGGCTGCGCACATCGTCATCGGTGATCTGTCCGAGCAGCGCGCCGGTCTGATGGTTGTAGAGCTTGGGCATGTATCCTCCGCTGTGAGTGCAAGGGTTGTATCCTAGTGCAATGCTGATGCAAGGAGTGCCATAGCGTGAAAATCCTCACCATCGCCACATCGCTGGTTGCCGCCGGTGTACTGACGGCCTGTGTTTCGATGCCCGGCTCATCCGGGGATACCGGCGAGGCAGACGCGGGCGCGGGGCCAGTGGCCGCCGCCGTGGAGAACTGGCAACTGGCGGCCGAGTCGGCCACGCAAACCGCCTTCGTCGATGTGGGTTCGCTGCAAGCAGCCGACAACGGCCTGCGCGCGGTGGCGAAGATCAACTTCTCGCAGCCACAACCCTGGGCCAAGAGCGCGTATCTGTCGGCGCGCAACACCTACCTCATGGACTGCGCATCGCGGCGATTGGCCGATCGCGAGAACCTGATCTTCGAGGGTCCGGACTTTGCCGGAAAGCGCCTGTCGCGCGCCTCGCGCAGCGGCAACAATCTGATCTGGCGCGATGTGGCCGCAGGCACGGTGGAGGGTGAAATCCTGAACTTTGCGTGCCGGCAGGCATCGCCGCGCTGAAGCGTTCGGCTCCAGCGCGGGCGATCCGTCTTCCTTACAGCTTGCCCGTCTCGCGCCAGCTGCCTTCGGCGTAGTTGCTGCGCACCGAAGCCACATACGGCACCGGGCACACGATGGCGCGAATCTGCACCTGCTTGTGGCGCTCCACGGTA
>JAITMN010000326.1 GCA_031277355.1 Nevskiaceae bacterium
GCGATGAAGGCCACCGTGCTCGATGCGGCGGGCCAACCGCTGACGCCGCTGATGGGCTGTTATGGCATCGGTGTGACGCGCGTCGTTGCGGCGGCCATCGAACAGAATCACGATGAACGCGGCATCATCTGGCCCGATCCGATTGCGCCGTACACGGTGATGCTGGTGACGATGAACCCGGCCAAGTCCGAAGCGGTGCGCACGCTGGGCGATCAGTTGTATGCGCAGTTGGAAGAAGCGGGCATCGACGTGCTGTACGACGACCGCGATGCGCGGCCGGGCGTGAAGTTCGCCGATGCGGAACTGCTGGGTATCCCGCATTGCGTGGTGATTGGCGAGCGGGGTCTGGCGGCGGGGAAGCTGGAATACCGGCATCGTCGCAGCGGTACGACGCAGGAGATTGCGATTGATCAGGTGGCGGCGCTGCTGCGTGAACGGATTGCGGCGTGAAGCACTGCGGCGGCTGTGCGCAGCAGCGGCGACGCTGCTGCTGCCATTGCCGCTGATCGCGGCGGCGGCCACCACACCCGCCGCCGGTGCGCAGCAGGAACCGGAACTGCGCGCCATTGTTTCCGAAGCCATTGCCAGCAGTCGGTGCTTCGCCGATCGCTACGATTCAGCCGTGTGGTTCAAGCTGATGGAACCCCGATTGCGCCGCCGCGTGCCCGACACCGCCGAGCGGATGCAGATTCTGGAAACCGCGTTCTGCGAAGCCAATCGCGCCGGTGAACAGCGCTTGCCGCCCGGCCTCATCATGGCGGTAATCGACGTGGAAAGCGGCTTTGATCGCTGGGCAGTGTCTTCGGCTGGCGCAGTGGGCCTGATGCAAGTGATGCCCTTCTGGCCCGCCGAGTTGGGCATGCGGCGTTATGAATTGGTGACGATCGAAGCCAACATGCGCATGGGCTGCGCGATTCTGCGGCACTACATGAAGCGCGAGAACAACGACGTGCGCCGCGCGCTGGCGCGTTACAACGGCAGCGTGGGCAAGCGCGAGTATCCCGATCTGGTGGTGGGACGTTGGACGCGGCAGTGGAATGGGGCGGATGATTTGGGAGTGGCGGCGCCGACGCCGTAAGCGCGTCGCCGATCCGCTTTCGGCGCTACAATACGCACGTTGTCCGCTGTTGCCGGAGATCGCCGTGGCAAATCAGACCATAGAGCTTCCCACTCACATCATCGAGCGCCTCAAAGCCGCTACCGGCAAACGCACTGCGCGCGCGGCCATTGTCGAGATCGCGCGTGAACGTGAATACACACTGCGCGGCAACGGCGACAAGGCGTTTGCCACAGCGCAAGCCGCCAATCGTTATCTGGACGCCAAATTCAGCCGGCGCAAGTGAGCCTGCTGCGTGGCGTGGACGATCGTTTTTCGCAAGCGATTCGATCACGACCTCGATCGTTTGCGGGATTTGCGCGGCACGGCTTTTGATCTGGAAGGCTTGAAATACGCTCTGACGCTGCTTGCCGATGACACGCCCTTGCCGAGCCAGTTTCGTGATCACGCGCTGGCGGACGACTGGGCGCATCGCCGTGAATTTCACTTGGCGGGAGACGACTTGGTGATCTATCTGCGCAAACCTCGCCTGCGGGAAATCGTCTTGCTGCGCGCCGGAACACATCGGCAACTGTTCCGCCGCCGCCTGCCTCGTCGCAACCGCAACCAATGACTCCAAATAGCACCGCAACGGCATCGCCATGACCTCCACCCCCGCAAAAATCCTCGTTCTCTACTACTCGCGCAGCGGCACGACCGCTGCGCTGGCGCGGCAGATATGCCGTGGCGTTGAATCCATCGACGGCGCGCAATCGCTGCTGCGCACCGTGCCGCCAGTCAGCGCCGAAAGCGAGCGCCCGGTGTCGGCGGTGCCGGAACAAGGCGCGCCGTGGGCAACGCTCGATGATCTGCGCGCAGCCGATGGTCTGCTGGTGGGCAGCCCCACACGCTTCGGCAACATGGCCGCGCCGTTGAAGTATTTTCTCGATCAAACATCGAGTCTGTGGCTGTCGGGCGCGCTGGCCGGCAAACCGGCTGCGGTATTTACTTCCACGCAAACGATGCACGGCGGACAGGAAAGCACGCTGCTGTCGATGATGCTGCCGCTGTTTCATCACGGCATGCTGCTGGTGGGCCTGCCGTTCACCGAATCACTGTTATCGACCACGCGCAGCGGTGGTTCACCCTACGGCGCAACACATGTGGCGGCGGTGGCAACCGATGCGCGGCTGTCGGATGAGGAAATCGCACTTGCGCAAGCGCTGGGGCGGCGCGTGGCGCAGGTGGCGGTGGTGTTGAAGCAGGGCCGGGGCACGCCTCCCTGAAAATAGACAAATGGACGGTTGAGGTCGGGGAGTTCAGTTCAGGTTCATATGATTTGCATCACGATGGCGCAGGCTGTCAAAACAAAAACGAGGATTTCAGTGCCATGAGAATTGCGCCTCCGTTAACGAGATTTCTCGCCCTGTCGTTGATGGCGATGTCCTGCGCCTGCGACGCCGCCCCTTCGTTGCCGGGCGCAATCTATTTCGAAACCTCCGACCCGGGCATCAATCGCCTTGATCTGTCTACCGGCCGGGTTACAACGGTGTTGGCGCGGTCGAGCGATGCCTATACCGGCAGCGCATGGGATATCAGTTGGGATGGCAGGATGGGCGTCACCTACGATGAGCCGAGCGCCTTTCACGCCGACGAGGGCGTGCGCTACATCGTTTTCGATACTTCAACCGGCGTCGCCATCAGGGAAGTGATCTACCACCCCAACAGCGGCGAAACCGATGGAGGTTTTCCAAACTGGTCGCCCAATGGAAAGTTGCTGGCGCTTCGGGCAACGTTCGATGACGGTCTGGTGATACTGGACATGGGCGGCAACATACTCAGAGATATTCATGGCGAGGCTGGCTACCTTGATCCGATCACTTGGGAGTCAGGCGGAAGCATCCTGTATGCAAAGGATGGCTGGCTGCGTCGCATCTCTGCCGATTTTCGTCGCAGTGATTCCGTTCGGCAGCTACCCACGAAGAAGTGGAGCGGGTATATCGCCGCCAGTCCCGACGGCAGGAAAATCGCGCTGCCCGTTGGCAATCACATCTGGATGATGAACGCCGATGGCAGCGACTATCACGCCATCACCACCAGCGACCGGGCCGAAAAAACTCCCGTGTTTTCTCCCGATGGCAAATGGCTGGCCATCGGCTGCAATCCCGGCGCGGCGGGCGTGGTATGGGAATCGGCGGGTGACACCTATGCGGTCAGCGGCACGACTTTCCATCTGTGCATCATTCCAGCCGACGGGCAGGTGTATGACGTATCGCCCGGCGCGGATAGCAGGGTGATTCATCCTCAGCCACGCGGCGAATCGACCACGAGCGGCGTGGGGATGACTGCCGGAACGTTCGTGTGGCGTCCGTAGCCGAGCAGCTACTTCCGCCACAACGCTCAAAAGGACGCCGGAACCTGCGGCGCCGTACCCGCCTCGATTTCATACACCACCTGCGGCGAACCGTTTTCCCAGACCAGCAGCATCGAGCGCTTGGGACTGAAGCCCTGATGACGGCAGTAGGCTGGCATGGCGGCCATGTCGCCGGCCTTCATGATGACGCGCGCCAGCGGCTTGCCGGTGTTTTTGTCGGCGCAATCCCAGTGGATTTCATCGCTCATCTGGAAGAACCATTCAACGCGATCGTTGGCGTGCAAAATGGGCAGGATGTGTTCTTCGGTGGTCGGACACATGTAGCTGTGCTTGACCACACTGGTGAACGAGGGATTCCACGTCACCTGCGAGCGGCTCAAAAAGCCAAACAGATTGAAGGCATGTATCTGGTTTTCAAAGCCGGGCTCGGGATGCAGTTCGGGCTGCGCTTGCGGCACGTCGGCAAAGGCGCGGTTGACGGGCGAGCCGCGCTCGTCCGTGCGCAGCGGCAAGTCGCCCGGCAAGCCCACGCAGCGCTTGGCCAGTTCGCGGGCGCGGGTAATGGCGGGGCGGTTGTTGCCGTTCTTGCGGCCATAGGGCGTGCCGGTTTCTTGCGGCGCGGCGAAGGGGTCGAAGGTTTCGTT
>JAITMN010000335.1 GCA_031277355.1 Nevskiaceae bacterium
CGCGGCAGGTTCACCAGCGGTTGCGTCAGCGCGCCATCGCTGGAAGTCAGCGCCATCACCTGCCCCGCACCCGCGCCATGCCATTCGCGCAGATCGGCGCTGCTCGTCAGCGTGAAGCCTGCGCTGAACTCCGCAGGACCCGACCAGTTCAGTTGCAACGCATAAGGGCGCGGCGGCGGGTCGCCGCCATTGCCTTCACCATTGCCTTGACTGCGATCATCTTCGCCCAGATCAATCAACCAGCCGGGCGAAACGGCTGTGGCGCTGGCGGCAGTTCCCATCGTCACCGACGCAGTGACTCCGGCCGTTCGCACACTGACGCGGCCTTCGACGATGCTCAGTTCGATTCCATCGGCGGCTTTCGCATCGCCGGGCAATGGCGGCAAGGGATACAGCTTCGCCGGCGTCGTCACTTCGCGGGGCGCGCTTGCGGCAGAGTCACTCGCCGAAGTCAGCGGCGTTGAAAGCAAAGCAAAGGGCACGCGCTCGCCACGCGCATCGACAACGCGCAGATCGGCAAGATTCGACTGCGCGCTGTGCGTATAGACCTGCGCCGGCAGCGGCAATTGCACGAACGCGCCGGACTGTTCGATGACGATGGGCGCTTGCCATCGCAATAAATCCTGCGAGGCTTCTTCCTGCGCCGATGCATCGAGGCAGACACCGCCGGCAAACACGCCTGTCAGCGCAAGTGCGGCAAGCGATTGAATCCGGCGGCGTTCACAGGTTCTCATGTCACTTCCCATCTGCATGTGCATCCGAGCGCGGCAGCGGCGCAACATAACCGATGACCAGCATCAGCACGCCAGCGCCGACGAACGAAACGATGCGCGTGATCGAACCGGAACCGGATAGATCGACCGCCAACAACTTCAACACCACCACCGCCAGCAACGCCGCGCCCACCAGCCACGGTATGCGCCAACCACGATGCGCCGCCAGCCACATCAACACCAAGGCGATCAGCGACCACAGCAGTGTAAGGCCGGCCTGCACTGCCGCCGATGCCGTCCACCCATCGAAGTCAAACGGCACACCGCCATAGTGATGGAACAGACGAATCAGCATCGCATTGAGCCAGACGAAAGCCACGAAGCCAAGCACGCCGATCACCGTGTGTGACCAGCGCTGCACGTCCACGCGCATCGCATCGCTGCGCAGCCAGAACGCCACACTGACCAGCACGGCGGCAACGCCGATATCCAGCGGATTCAGCAACGGCACATAGGGCAGCGGATCAGCCGCGCCATTGCTGCCGATGTTGGCAAGCAGCGTCCACAGCAGCAACGCGATGCTCAATATCAACGCGGCCGAACGCCGGTATGCATCGGGGTATTGCGCAACCGGCCAGCGAAGCGCCGCCGCAGGACGCGGCAACCACATCAACAACGCCGCCGGTGCAACCAGCCATCCCAGCCAAGGCCAGGCATCACCACCATCGCCCAGGTTTGCGGTGAGCGCACGGCCCTCCAATGCGCCCCAGCCTGCCAGAAACAGCGCGCCAACCGTGTGCGCCAGATGCCGGCCCGCCCGCGACCAATGCGGCGCAGCCCAACGCAAACTCGCCAGATGCGCCAGCAACGCCAGCGGCCACGCCACTGCACCGCCATCTTCCAGCGGACTGCGCCATATCGCCCAACTGTTCCACAACCACAACCACAACCAGAACCAGAACAACGCGAACATCAACAGCGGCGCAAACGCCAACACCGGCAGCGCGATGTTGCGCCAATTCAAGCGCCACGCCAGAACGCTGTACAGCACGGCGATCAGCGACAGCAGCGTTACCGTGGCAGCCAGCCAAACCTGCAACTGCAGCAGATGGCCCATATGCACGACGCCCGTCAACAGCAGCCACAGCGTTGCCCAACCGATCAGCAACAACGGCAACTGGCGTTCGATGGCGTTTTCGGCGCGACGCTGCACGACCCACGCGGCAAACAACGTGGCAGCCCCAAGCATCAGGCCGCTGAACATCGCGCCATCGAGCCAACTCACATCACCGCGCATTTGAGCAAACGCCATCAGCAATGCACCGCCGGACAACACGAGCAGCGCATAGCCAAACGCACGCGCAAGCCATCGGGATTGGCCAAATCCCAGCCATATCAGCGCCGCGCCCTCCAATGCCCACGCGCCGGCGCTGGCCTTTGCATCGAAGGCCAGCGGAATGACCAGCGTAATGAACACCGTGGCGATTGCCAGCACGCCTTCGAACACCAATCGCAGCGGCAATCGCTTGCGCAAGCCCACCGCCAGCAGTGTGTAGAACGCAGCGAAACCCAGCGCCGCCAGCGCCGCGCCCTTGGGTTGCTCGCGCACCAAGCCGTATTGCAGCGCAAAGGCAATGGTCGGCAATCCGAACAGCAGACTGCCGTTGATCCAGCGATGAGCGCGCGCATTCTCCGGCGGCGCTGCAATCGGCGCGCGTCGCACGGGCAACAGCAAAATGGCGACGAAGAGCAGGAAGTAGATGATCAGAAAACTTTGCGCGGTAACGTAATGACTGGAGTCGTAGCCCAACACGCCCCAGGCGCTGCCCACTCCGAACGTGCAGATGAAGCCCAGCAGATTCAGCGACCGCCAAGTGCGAAACCACGCGATTGCCGCAATGCCCAGATCGAGCACCAGATAGTAGGAAAACAATCCCAGCGCATTGTTGCTGCCGGTGGACACCAGCAGCGGCACCGCAAAACCACCCGCTGCGCCGATGAAGGCCAGCGCCACGGCTTCCTGCAACACCGCGAGCGCCGCCGCCAACGCGGCCACCGCCACCATCAACGCGAATACCGCGCCGACATCCAGCAGGTGATAGCTGCGATAGGCGACGAACAGCGTCAGATACAACACCGCCACCGCGCCGCCCTGCAACACCTGCGCATAGCCGGGGCGCTTCAAACGCAAACGCCAACCCACCGCCAGCAACGCAAGCGCCGCAGCGCCGATACCCGACAGCCGCAGTTCAGGGGGCACATTGAAGTTCTCGCTGGCGTACTTGGCGAGGAAGGCGAGGCCAAGAAAGAGAATGGCGATGCCGACTTTGACGATGGTGTTGCCGCCGAGCAACCAGCGTTGGAGCTGGGTCGGCAGGGGTGAAGGTGGCGGCGAGGGTGGGGGTGGCGGTGGCGGTGGCCGTGATGATGATGACGGCGGGGAAGATGCGGGCGATGGTTGCGATGATGGTAGTGGCGGTGATGCCTGCGATGCCGGTGGTGAAGATGATATCGGCGGCGGCGATGTCGGCGGCGACACCGTTACATCCTCGCCCGCCATCCGCTCCGCCCATGCCGATAGGGGCGGCGCGGGCAACGGCGCAGGCGGCGTTGACGCTGGCTGCGCATCGCGCACCTGCACCGCATCTTTGGGCTGGGATCGCTCCGCAGCCGCAGCCGCGTCGCCAGCACGCAACGCGGCAAGCTGCTCCAACCGCCGCCGCAACGACTCGATGGCGGCCTGCTGCCGAAACGCGCGATGCACCAGCCAGCCGAGCACGGCCCCGATGAAGACGCCGCCCCCGTACCGGGGCAGCATCCAACCCGCCACACCACCAATCAGAATCGCAACGATGACCGGCACAATTTGCTCCAACATCCCTGCCAAAATTTACACAAACGCCACTGTAACAGCACCAGGCGCTAAGCTTGCGACATGCCGCACCCCACCCCTCCCTTCCCCATCCAAAAGCCCGACGCGCAGTGGCGCGCCCTCCTCACGCCCGAGCAATACGCCGT
>JAITMN010000363.1 GCA_031277355.1 Nevskiaceae bacterium
CTGCTTTCGATGGCCGGTATGTACACCAGACCCGTTTGCGGACTGAACGACAGCGGCTGCCAGGTGTGCGCGCCGGTGTAGGACGGGCTGACGAATGCGCCCTTGCCCGTTTTGCCGTAGTCGGCTTCGGGATTGATGATGGGGCGGCCGGTCTTGAGGTCCACGCCCTTCGCCCACGTCACGCCCTTCACATAGGGGTCGGCCGAGAGCAGTTCTCCGGTGGCTGCGTCGAGCACATAAAAAAATCCATTCTTCGGCGCCTGCATCACCACATGACGCGACTGCCCGTTGAGCGTGAGATCGGCGGTGAAGATTTGATTCGTGTTGTCGTAGTCCCAGCTTTCGTTCGGCGTGGCCTGGTAGTGCCAGACGTATTCGCCGGTGTCGGATTTCAGCGCAACGATGGACGACAGATACAGTTGATCGCCGCCGCCGGGCGAACGAAGTTGCGCCGGCCAGGGCGCGCCGTTGCCGGTGCCGATGTACACCAGATCGGTTGTCGGGTCGTAGACGATGGAATCCCACGGCGCACCACCGCCGCCGGTTTTCCACCATTCACCGCCCCAGGTTTTTGCGGCGGCTTCCATCTGCGGGTTCTCGAAACCATTGGCGGGATTGCCGGGCACGATGTACCAGCGCCAATCGAGTTTGCCGGTGGCCGCATCGTAGGCCGACAGATAGCCGCGCTGACTGAACTCGCTGCCGCCCTGCCCGATCAGCACCCTGCCCTTCACGATGCGCGGCGCGCCGGTGATGGCATAGGGCTGGCCCGGCTCAATGGTCAGCACATCCCACACCGGTTCGCCGGTGGCCGCGTCGAGTGCGATCAGACGCGCGTCGATGGTGGCCAGATACAGTTTGCCGTCGTAAGCGGCTACACCGCGATTGACCACATCGCAGCAGGCGTTCACCGCCCATTCGCCCGGCACCTTAGGATCGAACTTCCACAGCGGCTCGCCGGTCTTCGCGTCGAAGGCGTAGACCTTGCTCCAGGCCGTGGTGACGTAGATCGCGCCATCGACCACCAGCGGCGTGGACTCCTGACCCCGGCGCGTGTCGAAGTCGGCGAACCACGCCAGTCCCAATTGCCCGACCGTGTCGGGCGTGAGCTGCGTGAGCGGACTGAAACGCTGCTCGCTGTAGTCACGGCCATGCGACAGCCACTGGCCGACGTTGACCGCATCATTGGCCGCGAGCAGACGTGCGTCGTCAACTTGCGCGCGGGGCGCGGATGCGCTGGCCGATTGCGAAGACGCAGCCGGATCGCGCGAACAGGCGGCAAGCGCCAATACACCGCAGACAACGCCAATGATGCGAATGAACATGCTTGAAATCCCCAGTCGGGTGGAACTAACGCCCGCCGCCTTCGGCTTCGGCAATGGCATCGTAGGCGGGCTGCGGTTTTTTCGTCCACGGTGAACGAATGAAATACGGCGCGCCGGTGAATGTGGCTTCCACCGCAGTGATGTGGTCATCCTTCACCTTGAAGGCTTCGAGGAACGACCAGGTTTGCGGCTCGCGAAACACCGACTGCGTGGTGGTGCCGTCGGTGAGTTTGTATTCATCGAGCACACCCTTGTGATCGATGAACCCACGGCACAGCACGGCGCTGCGCTCTTCATCGACCAGAAAACAATCGCGGTCGCGGACGCGATTGTTGAAGCGGTAGCGCCCGGAGCGAAAGCCGCCTTCGATGTCGGTGAACAGCAGGCCGTTCTCCACTCGCGTGGCGCCCGGCGCAAAGCGCGTGCCGCGAATCTCGCCGTTGTTGTATTGCAGAGTGGAGAAATAGCCGTTGGCGTGAGCTTTCAATTGATCGCGCGTGGCGCGCTGGGCGGGCGGCACCGGGCGGGTGAAGTCGGGGTCGCGCACGGACTTGAAGATATCGCCGATGGGCGTGGGCGGCGAGCTCAGGTTGCGCCGTGTGGAGAGGATATGCTCCACCTCGGTGATCTTGCCGTTGCGCACGCGCAGCCGCGCGCCGACATAGGTGGGCACGTCGTTCTGCAACACGGTGGTGTAGAGGCCAATCTGCTGCGTTGAGGGATCGGAGAGCACCAGCGCTTCGCCCACTTCTTGAGTGACGGTGTCCCAACTGCCATCGGGGAAAACCATCTCGACATTGTTTTCGGTGAAACGCACCTTGCTTGCAAACGGCGCGCGTGAGGGATCGCGGGCGCGATACGCCTGGCGATACTGCGCGGCGATCTGCTCAAGGCATGCTTTGTTGCAACTGGCGGCTGCGGCGGGCAGGCCAGCGGCCAGCATCAGGCCGGCCACGAGCAGCAACGCCGGAGTCGTCGGTTTCATTGCGTTCTCCTTGCGGCTAATGCAGCACGCGATCCTTCGGCATGCGCAGCCCCCAGATGCAGGCAAGGCCAATCAGCGAGCCAAACGCCATTGCGGTGGACACCACCGCCAGCCCATTGCCGGCCTCGAACAGAAAACCCGCAACGATGGGCGACAGCACCGAACCGCCGCGACCGATGCCGATGGCAAAGCCCGTTCCCGATGCGCGCATCTCGGCCGGGAAGATTTGCGCGAAAATCGCATACAGGCCGTTGATCGCACCGTTCATGAAAAAGCCCGCCACCGCGCACACCGCCGACAGCGTGGCGATGTCGGAGTATCCCCGGCCAAACACCAGAATCATGATCGTGGAGCCGACCAGCACGAACGAGGTAACGATGCGCAGATTCAGTTTGTGCGTCAGCAGACCCACCATGCCACCGCCGAGCAGACCGCCGACATTGGTCCACACCACGACATTGGCGCCGGCCACGGCGTCAAAGCCCATATCGACAACGATCTTCGGCACCCACTTCAATACGTAGTAGAACGTGGTGATGTGGAAGAAATAAGCCATGCCCACCAGGATCGTGGTGCGAATCATCTGCGGCGAGAAGATATTGCTGCTGCCTTCCTTCTTGCCCGAAGCATCGGCGCCCAGCGTCGGCAGCGCGTCGATGGCGGCGTGCCCCATGCGGCGCATCGCGGCATTGATTTTTTTCAGCGCGCCCGCCGGCTGCTTCGTGGCAAGCCAGGCCACCGACTCGGGCACGAGAAACCACACCAGCGGAATGAACGCCGCCGTGACGATGGCCCCGAAATGAAACACCGAGCGCCACTCGCCGCCCTTGAGCAGACTCGCGGCGACCATGCCGCCCGTGACCGCGCCAAACGGATAGCCCATCGCCATGATCGACACGTTCAGGTTGCGGTTCTTCGCGTTGGAAAACTCCGCCACCACCGCGTTGATCGCTGCCAGCACGCCGCCGATCCCGAGGCCCGTGAACACGCGCCACACCGACAATTGCACGACATTGCTCGAAGCCGCCGCCATCCACATGCCGACGGCCATGAACACCAGACAGCCCAGGATGGTGTTGCGCCGCCCGATGCGATCGGCCAGACCGCCCAGAAACAGCGAACCGATGGACATACCGATCAGTTCCATCGACAGCACGATGCCCAACTCCGCCCGGTTGATGCCCCACTCCTCGGCGATGCCGGGGGATGCGAAGCTGATCGACAGCACGTCGAAGCCGTCGAGCGCATTGAGTCCCACCGTGATCGCCACCGCGATCACTTGCAGCACACTCATCGGCGCATTGGCGATGATCTGCCGCGGATCTGTACTCACGCTGCTATACTCCCCATAGAATTTTTTGTGGCAGCCGAACGCTTCAACTCACAAGAATAACACAGCCGCCCAACCTCACCGGAACCTCACAGGCAAAGCGCTATGGAATCTCCCCTGGCCTGTTCTGCGACTGAGAAACTGCTGCTGGGCCCTCTGGTCCGGATGTCGCCCAGCGTGCGTCATCGGACGCTGGCAACGGTCACGCCGCCCCCGCTGGCGCTGGCGCTCACTTATCTGACGCTGTTTTCCATCGTGCTGACGGTGGCGCTGAACGCCCGAGCGCCCTGGGCATGGACCTGGCTGGCGCTGAGCGCTGTGTTCGTGCTGTGGCGCGGCGTATACGCGGTGCTTTCGCGCGGCCAGTCGCTGGAACGGCAGATGGTGCGAATCGTGCTGGGCAGTGCGCCGCTGTTCGTGATGTTCGGGCCGGGCAATGTGGCCTGCATCGCCTACGGCGACACCGCGTTGACGCTGGTCAGCCTCACCGGAACGCTGGGCATCATCGCCGGGCTTTCCTCGCGCTGGGCCGCGATGCCGCGCGCCGCGATCACGACGATCACGCTGACGGCCATCCCGCCCATCGCGATGCTGCTGATGCGCGGGGGGCTGGAAATGATGGCCGGCGTGATGCTGACGCTGACCACGCTGTCGTCCGTGGCCTTCACACTGCAAAACCACGGCTACCTGCTCTCGGCGGCGCACGCCGAAGAAGAACTGAGCCGTCTGGCTCACACCGATCCGCTGACCGGGCTCGCCAACCGCATCGAACTGCATCGGCTGCTGGAACGCGCCTGCGCGCAATTGCAGCCCAACGAAGCAGACTCGCAGCTTGCGGTGCTGTGCATTGACCTCGATGGCTTCAAGAGCATCAACGATGCCTATGGTCACGCGGCCGGCGACGCGCTGCTGCGGCGCGTGGCGCAACTGTTGCAGGAGTGTCTGCCGGCAAAGTCCACCATCGCCCGCATGGGCGGCGATGAGTTTGTGGTGCTGTTGCCGGGAGCCGATGAAGTCAGCGCGCGGCGCACCGCCGATCAACTGATCTCGGGGTTATCGCAGGAACAGGCGTTGCCCGGCAGGCAGATCGTGCAAATCGGATGCAGCATCGGCATCTCGCTGGCGCCGATGCAGAGCGTGAACCCGGAGATGCTGCTCGCGCGGGCCGATCAGGCGTTGTACACGAGCAAGCATCGGGGAAAAGGTCAGGCGCGAATCTGGCACGCGCTTTGATGGGATGCGCGCGCCAGAGGTTGTTTGTCGAAGCGCCTGCTCAGGCCGGCAGGAAGCAGTAGGTGCAAATCTTGTTGCCGTCGGGGTCGCGCAGATAGGCCGCGTATGCCGTGGGCGCGAAGCTGCGCGGACCGGGCTCGCCTTCATCCGTGCCGCCGTTGGCAAGGCCGGCCTTGTGGAACTCATGCACCGCCGCGCGGCTCGGCGCGGCAAAGCCGATGGTGCCGCCATTGGCGAACGAGGCCGGCTTGCCGTTGGCGGGCTTGGTCACGAGAAACTCCGGATGATCGGCGCCGTAAAGCAGGCCGTGATCGCCCATCGGCGCGATGAACTTCACTCCCAGCGCGCCCAGCGCGGCGTCATAGAACTGACGCGCCTTGGCAAGATCGTTCGTGCCCACGACGACGTGCGTAAAGATAGCCATGATCGAATCCTTCTGGTGGTTGGCAAAAAAACAGCCGCGAAGCTTGCGCGCTTGCGCTCACGCAGGCAAGCGCATCGCCAGTGCTGAAGCGGCCTCGCCGCTCGTGTAAGGTATGGGCTCGCAGAGCAAACAGCCCTCTGGTGGGGTCGTTCCAGAAAAGAGGCAACATGAGATTCAGCACGATAGGGGTGGCGGGCGCGCTGGGATTGATGCTGGCCGCCACCAGCGGCGCAGCGGCAGCGGCGGCCCCACCCGGGCAAACGCCCGTGCCGGTGGTTGCGCCTGCGCAGGCTTTCGCCACCGCAGAAGCGCATTTCAATTATCTGAAACGCCAGGCCAATGGCGGCACGCACCATACGTATCAGTCGATACCGAAGTGGGAAGGACTATGGCAGGCCGGCTACAACAGCCTCGTGCGCGGCCCCGATTCGTCTTTTTTCGAGGGGCCGCCGCCGGCCGGCCTGAGCGCCGGCGGCGTGGTCAAGGAGGGCGTATTCACGCCGGCGTATGAAGCGGCCTTCAAGCAGCG
>JAITMN010000319.1 GCA_031277355.1 Nevskiaceae bacterium
GGTTCGTGGCCGGATGTGAGGGAGTCGCCGGGCATGCGCGTGGACTTCGTGGCCCGCGAAGCGGTGAGCCTGTTCAATCAGAGCATGGAACTGAAGCTGGAAGTGCGCAATATCTTCGCTCAGGGCTACAGCGAGTTCCAGAAGCGCGAGGGCAACCGGATTTACTACAACAAGTACGACGTGGGCACGAGCGTCGCGCTGTCGCTGAACCTGATGTTCTAGCGATCAGCGCTGCGCTCGTGACCGCCCCGTTACCGCTGGCCGGTAACGGGGTTGGCGTAGTGATAGGGCGGCAGAAAGTTCTTCGGATACATGACGAACGGACTGCTGGGCGGCAGGTCCGGCGGATTGGAGTCCGTGATGCCCGGCGGATCGCGCTGCGCCAAGTCCTTCCAGCCCAGATCGTAGGGCGCGAAGTAGGAGTTCATCACGCGGTCGTGCTTGAACATCCACACGCCGTCGATCTTCTCGAAGGTGTTTTCATACACGCCGCCCATCCACTGCCCGGCGCGCTGGTAGTTGCCCAGCATCGACATCGCACGCGAGCGAAGGTGGGCGGTCTTGCCATCGGCTTCGATGTGGATCACCGGTTGGAACTGCATGTGATTGTGCAGCACGCCGTCGTCGAGTCCGGCCTGACCATACAGATTCAGGTTGCGGCGCACGGCAGGGCGGCCCACATACACGCCGCGCATCGCAATCTCGATGGTGCCGTCTTCGGCAAAGAGCCCGGCCAGTTCATCCCATAGCAGCGTGGCCAGGTAGTAGCCGTAGACGCGCTGAAGGGTATCGATCTGCGCGCGGTCTTCCAGTGCGCCGATGCGCTGATTGAGTGCAGCAAGCTGAGCGCCGGCGTCGGCCGGCGATGACGCGCTGGCCTCTGCCGTCTGCATTGCACTTTGCTGCGATGCGCCGGCGTCGCGCACCGGATGCGCATAGTGATAGGGCGTGATGAACGCCTGATCGTAACGGCTCGACGGACCTTCGGGCGCAACATCGGGTTTGGCGGCAGCATCGAACTGCGAGCGCGCCAGCGAAGTCTTGCCCCAGCCCTTGTCGTAGGGCGTGTTCATCGTCGGGTACAGATGCAGACGGCGAATTTTCCACACGCCGTTCTCGCGTGCGTACTCGTTTTCGTAGATGCCGGTTCCCCATTCGTGAAACTTGCCGAATTGCGCCAGTTGCGCGAACAGATGCCAGCGCCCGCGCGCGCTCTGGTCGTCGTCGGCCACATTGACAATGGGTTGCAACAGCATGTGATCGTAGAGCCGGCCTTCCTGCAAGCCTTCGGGTCCGGTGGACAGCAGATAACGCAGCACACCTTCCGGCCCGCGCCAGGTGCCCAGACCCTGAACCGTCAACTCCGCATCCGCGGTGAACAGCGCGGCGGCCTGTTGCCACTGGCTCTTGTCGATGTAGTAGCCGTAGATGCGTTGCAGGTTTTCGATGGCGTCCAGCGAGGCGATGCGATCCACTTCGGCGCTGAGTTTGGCGATGCGATCATGCAGTTGCCCTTCCGACAGCGCTGCGGCGTCGGTGGGCAGCGCAATCGGCAGCAGGCGCGGCGGCTGCAGACCCCGAAAGTGAAAGGGCGGCGTGAACGCGCTGGGCCAGGTTTTGTATTCGACCGTGGTGGGCGCGTCCGGCTTCATCGACGCGCTGACGAAATGCCCGCCGTTGTCGTCGGCATGCTTGGCCCAGCCGCCTTCAAAGGGAACATGCAGCGTCTGGAACCAGTGCAGGCTGCGGATTTTCCACACGCCGTTTTCTTTCACATAGCTGTTCTCGCTGGGGCCTTCGCCCCATTGCGCACCCTTGCCGAGTTGCCCCTGAAGCAGAATGTCGCGCCAGGTGCCGCGAGCGGTGAGGCCGTCGGCATCCATCGTGATCACCGGCATCGTTTGAATGTGCTCGTTCAACTGACCCGGCGCAAGGCCGTTGCGTCCATTGCCCATGGCGTGCAGGTATTCGCGGATGCGATCCTGACCGCGATAGACGCCATCCAGACCAAATTCCAATGTCGCATCGCCGGCGAACAGATCGGCGGCTTCGTCCCATTGGCCTTCGTCGAGATAGTAGCCCCAGGCCCGTTGCAGCTTGCGGATGGCGTGAATATCGGCAAGGCGCGTCTGGCGTTGTTCCAGTTGCGTCAACTGCGCCGACAACGCGCGCTGCGCGGCTTGCCGCTCGGCCTCAGAGGGACCACCGCCGCCACAACCGGCAAGGCATAGCGTTGCGCCAAGCGCCACACCAACGATGATGCGCGCGCTCATTTTCCGCTCACCGGGTTGCGATAATGGAAGGGCGGCACGAACACCTCCGGATACGGCCCATACTTCACCGACTGCGGCAGATCGGGCGGATAACCGGGGAAGTAACTCATCATCGGCAGCGAACGCTTGCCCCAGCCTTCTTCGTAGGTGGTGTAGAAGGTTTGATAACCGGCCAGACTCTGGTACTTCCATACCCCGTTCTCCTTTACGAACGTGTTTTCATACACGCCATCGCCCCATTGTGCGCCTTCGTTCTTGCGACCGAACATCACCAGCAGCCGTGCGCGAATCTGCGCGCTGTTGCCATCGGGGGATATCGTCACCACCGGCTGCAATTGCATGTGGTTGAACAATGTGTCGTCGGTGGGCACGCCCAGACGTCGCATGTATTCATACACGCGCTCGCGGCCAATGAACACGCCACGGCCGAGAATTTCCAGCGTGGAGTTTTCGGCAAACAGCGCGGAGATGGCGTCCTGCTGGGATTTGTCCGCGTAGTAGCCGTAGGTGTTTTCCAGCCGCTCCACGTCTTCGGTGGCGCGCAGCCGTTGCAGTTTCAGTTCCAGTGCGCGCACCTGCGCTTCCAGATCGGCCACGGTTTGCGCGGCGTTTTCGCCCGCGCGCGCGGCGTCTTGCGGGGCAAGGCGGTAGTTGTCGCGCGCCGGGTTGCCGTAGTGCATTTTGGCTTCAAAGGCCACGGGCCAGCCGGGCATCGGCGACTTGTTCGGCTGATCGGGCTTGGCGGTGGACTTGCCATAGCGCGCGTTCAGTTGCGGCGTTGCGCGTGTCCAGCCCGCTTCATAGGGCGCGTAGAACTTCACCGACAGATGCAGGCGGT
Organism: Nevskiaceae bacterium; assembly: GCA_031277355.1. GTDB lineage: Bacteria > Pseudomonadota > Gammaproteobacteria > Steroidobacterales > Steroidobacteraceae > ZC4RG30. Next base: position 3,112 of record JAITMN010000319.1, read on the forward strand.
GAATTTTCCATACGCCGTCCTGTTTCACATACTCGTTCTCGTAGATGCCTGCGCCCCAGTTGCCCTGCACGCCGAGTTGACCATCCTCCAGCATCAACCGCCAGCGCGCACGCGCCGACTGACCATCATTCGACAGCGTGATCACCGGCGAAAGCTGGAAGTGATTGTTCAACTGACCCTCAGCCAGCCCCTGTTTGCCCCCGGTGAGGCCCAGCAGATACTTGCGGATGCTGGCCTTGCCGATGAAGCGGCCCTGTGCGCCCACTTCCAATTGCGCATCGTCGGTGAACAGGTCGATGACCTGATCCCACAGCGCCTTGTCGAAGTAGTAGCCGTAGACTTGTTGCAGATTGCGCAGTTCGTCGTAGTCGGCGAGGCGGTTGGCCTGATGATCGATCCCGGCGACGCGGTCGGCGGCGCTGGCGATGCGTGCCGCCAGTTCAGGGGAGGGTGGCGGGGGAGCCGCGGCAAAGGTGGTTGCTGCAAAGGTGCAAGCCGCGATCAGCAGCGCGGCGCTGGCGATGGAGCGCTTCACTTGGCCACCCCCGAAGCAGGACGATCCCAGGCAACGGGCAGACCCGTTATCGGATTGAAGTAGTGATACGGCGGCAGGAAGAACGTGGGAAAGGCTTTGTATTCGATGCTTGGTGGCCGGTCGGGAGGCAACTGCGGCAGCGGACCTTCGGCCGGATTTGGGGCCTTGTGCCAGCCCTGATCGTAGGAGGCATCGACGGTGGTGTACCAGTGCAGCTTTGCGATGCGCCACACGCCGCCTTCCTTCACATACTCGTTTTCATACGGCCCTTCGATCCAGCGGCCATCTTGACCGGCGCGGCCGGCCATCACCAGCGAACGCCAGCGGCCCTTGGCGGTTTGACCATCGGCGGCCACATGCACCACGCCCTGCATCGTCGGGGTTTCGCGCAGCAGACCGGAGCCGGCCTTCACGCCCAGCGCATCGAGAAAGGCTTCGATGCGCGCACGGCCCAGATACACGCCTTGCTGCGCGAATTCGATGGACGCCTGCGGCTGATCGGAAAACAGCGCGGCGGCTTCACCGGCCATGCCTTCGCTGATGTAGTGCCCGAAGGACTGTTGCAGCCTTTCGATGGCCTTCATGTCTTCGATCAGATTCACTTCGCGTTGCAGCGAGGCGATTTTCATTTCCAGCAGCGCGACACGCCGGTCGTCGGTGAACAGGCGGCTGTCGGAGATAATGGGATCGGCGGCCATCGCGGGCAATGCAGCGGCCAGCGCGAGCACGGGCAGCGCGGCAAGCCTCATCGGGCGGCGGCGTTGAAGGAGACGGGAAATACGGGCAGTCATGGGTTGCTCCGGATCAGCGTTTGCGAAAGGGTAACGTCAACAGAAAGAAAAACAGGCTCGGCGTGAGCAGTTTCAGTGCATCGCGGGCGGCGGCGGCGTCGAGCCTTGCATTCAAGGGCATCGCGCCAAAGGCTTTGCCGCGAATCACGAGGCTGTTGCCATCGCGTTCCAGCGCCATGATGCTCATCAACTCGCCGCCATCGGTGGACTTCAATTTCACTTCACGCGCCCCTGGCGTTCGAAGTCCATGCCGAGAGTTTCAAATATCTTCATCGCGGTGGCGCGGCCCGCGCCGAACACGCCGCCGCCGGGATGCTGGAACGGACCCACGAGGTACAGACGATCCACACCGGGCACGGTGTAATTGCCCAGGTCCGGCGTGGGGCGATGCGCGCCGGATTGGTAGTTGTTGAACGCGATGCCGTGCAGATCGCCACGGCGGAAGCTGGGGCTGGTGCGTTCCATGTCGAGGGGGCTGTCGATGTGCCGTTGCAGGATCAGGCCGTCGATGTTCTTCACGAAGCGGCCAAGGTGCTTGAGCATGCGGTCGGCGTAGTCGTTTTTCGTGTCGTCCCAACTGCGGCCATCGGGCCGTTGATACGGCGCGTAATCCCACAGGTGCATGATGGCCTTGCCGGGCGGACAGCGCGACGGATCGAACTGCGTGAGCGAGCCGACGCCCAGCAGCGGATAGGGCATGAACTGCCCGAAGCGCAGTTCATCGAAGGTGCGGCGCATCGTTTCATAGCTGTTGGGCAGCATTTCCACCATCACCGAGTCGGTGCGATCGGCAGTGTGGAATTGCAGCGGACCATCAAGCGCAGCGTGAATCGTGATGCAGGCGGCGGGCGTGATATGCGTGGCTTCAGCATCGGCGCGCACGACGGCGGGCAGATTCTCGACGATGCCGCCGAGCAGATGCGGATGGATCGCGCCGATCACCGCATCGCTGGCTTCATACACACGGCCATCGACGGTTTCGGCCGACACCGCGCGGCCATTGCGCGTGTGGATCGCGGCGACGTCGGCGTTGGCGATCACCTCGCCGCCATGATCTCGGATGCAGGCCACCAGCGCGTTGGTGAGCTGCCCCGCGCCGCCCTTGGCGACACCAAAACCATAGGCTTCGAGAAAGCCCAGAAACACATACACGCCAATGGCGGTGGCTTTTTCATCGGGCGAGACCAGATTTTCGCCGGCCACGCGCGCAAAGTGCATCTGCACGCGCTCGTTCTCGAACAGATCGTTCAGATGATCGTGCGTGCTGGTTTCCATCACGCGCCAGATATGCCGGCCTTCGCGGCTCTGATCGAACATCGCATGCGTTGCGCCGGTGGGTGCGGGCGGGGAATACAGCGAGGAGGCGATCATCGGCAGCCACTCGGCAGCCTGCTTCGACAGACGCAGGAAAGCATCGGCGTCTTTCTTCGAGAACTTGGCGATCTCGGCGGCCGAGCGTTCGCGGTCGCGGAACAGCCGCAGCGTTTGACCATCCTCGAACACCGACATCATCGGCGATTCGGGGAAGATGTATTGCAGCCCGTAGCGGGACTTGAGCTTCAGGTCATCGTTCTTCAGCAGCGGGTTGCCCTGAATGAAGATGTGACTCATCGAGTGCTGGTCGTGCATGAACCCCGGCAGCGTCAACTCGCGGCTGACCACGCCGCCGCCGAACCAGGCGTTGCGTTCCAGTACCACGACCTTCTTGCCCGCCGCTGCCAGATATGCCGCAGCGACCAGGCCATTGTGCCCGGACCCCACGGCGACGATGTCTGCCGTCATCTTGCTCAATTCATCCCCCATTTGCCGCATCTTTGAAGCGCGGCGGCCTCGCCTATATTACGATCAAAGCCCGATGGACATGCGCTATCAAATCTTCGCCATTGCCTACGGCCACCTGGAGCGTACCGCCCGCCACAATTTCCTGGGCGGCGACCCGCACGACGGGCCGATGCCGCTGGCGTACTACGTCTGGCTGATCCGGGGCGGTGATCGCAGCTTTCTGCTCGACACCGGCTTTGATGCGCCCACGGGCGCGGCGCGCGGACGGCAACTGGTGCGTCCGGTGGAGCGGGGGCTGCGCGCGGTGGGCGTCGAGCCGCAGGACATCCGCGACGTCATCATCAGCCACATGCACTACGACCACGCGGGCAATCACGAGCTGTTCCCGAATGCGCGCTATCACGTGCAGGATGCTGAAATGGCCTATTGCACGGGCCGCGCGATGCGTCACGGCGCGCTGCGCGGGGCCTACGAAGTGGGCGATGTGCAGCAGATGGTGGGGCGGGTGTTCGCCGACCGCGTGGTGTTTCACGATGGTGAGTCGGCGCTTGCGCCGGGGTTGACGCTGCATCGCGTGGGCGGCCACACGCGCGGCCTGCAGGTGGTGCGCGTGCGCACGGCGCGCGGCTGGGTGGTGCTGGCCTCCGATGCGGCGCATTTTTACGCCAATTGGCGGCAGCGCCGGCCTTTCCCGATTGTTGATGACGTCAGCGCTTATCTTGACGCCTACGACGTGATCGAGGCCCTTGCCGACTCGCCCGAGCATGTGATTCCGGGCCACGATCCGCTGGTGCTGGCGCGTTATCCATTGGCAGTTCCCGGCGTCAGCGATATTGTGCGCGTAGACCTGCCACCGCGCTGACAGCGCCCGGAAGCAGGACAAGAACTTACGGGGGATTCTTTTTTGGGCGAGCAGATTGCATTCATCGGCGTCGGACGCATGGGTTCCGGCATGGTTGGCCGGTTGCTGGCCGCAGGGCATCAGGTGGCGGTTTTCGACCCGAACCCGGAGGCCATGGTGCCGCTGACCCGGCTTGGGGCATGGCCCGCCGATTCGGCGGCGGTGGCGGTGGCCTTCGGCAGCATCGTGATGACGAGCCTGCCCGGTCCCGACACGGTCAAGGCCACCGCCGCCATCGTGGCGCGAGAGCCGCGCGTGGAAGTGTTCGTTGACCTTTCCACCACCGGGCCCGCCGCCGCGCAAGCCGTGGCGAAGATGCTGGCCCCGCAGGGCATTGCCGCGATAGACGCGCCGGTATCCGGCGGCGTGAAGGGCGCGGCCAGCGGCAAGTTGGCGATCATGGCCTCAGGACCAGTCGATGCGCTGCGCCGCGTGGAGCCGTTATTGGCGCAACTGGGCAAGGTCTATAACGTGGGCGAGAAGCCGGGGCTGGCGCAGACGGTCAAGCTCGCCAACAACCTGATGTCGGCCGCATCGCTTGCCATTGCGTGCGAGGCGCTGGCGATGGGCGCGAAGGCCGGCGTCGATCCGGCGGTGATGATCGAGATTCTCAATGCGTCCTCAGGCCGCAACAGCGCCACGCAGGACAAAATTCCCAAGCACGTGCTGAACCGTCAGTTCGATTTTGGCTTTGCCAATGCGCTGTCGTTCAAGGACGTGCGGCTGTGCCTCGATGAGGCCGAAGCATTGGGCGTGCCGATGGTGGTGGGTGCGGCGGTGCGTCAGATGCTGTCGATCACGCACAATCTGTGCGGTCCCGATGCCGATTGCACGGAGATGGTGAAGGTTTTGGAAGCATGGTCTGGCGTCACGATTGGCGCCGAAGGAGAGAAGTAACATGGGTCAGGATCGCTACGACAAGGGCCTCGCGCTGCGCAAGCAGGTGCTGGGCGCGGAGTACGTGGAAAAATCGCTCGCGTCGGCCGATGATTTCAGCCGCCCGATGCAGGAGTTGTCCACCGAGTATTGCTGGGGCTATGTGTGGGGGCGTCCGGGGTTGGCGCTGCGTGATCGCAGTCTGATCAACATTGCGATGATCAGCGCGCTGAATCGTCCGCATGAACTGAAGCTGCACGTGAAGGCGGCGCTGGGCAATGGGCTGTCGCGCGAGGAAATCCGTGAAGTGCTGATGCAGGTGGCAGTGTACTGCGGCGTGCCCGCCGGCATCGACAGCGTGCGCATCGCCCGCGAAGCGTTTGCGGAAGTCGATGCAGCGAAGCAGGGGGCTTGATCATGGCCGTGGCCGCGAAAACCGCGCAGGAACAGACGGTGCTGGATTTTTTCCGCATCCTCAGCACCGGCGAACTGGAGGCGATCCGCAAGACGCTGCATCCGCAGGCGCAATGGCTGCCGATGGTGGAGAACATCCCCGGCGCGGGTGTGTATGAGCCGCGTGATGTGATCGTGGATCAATTCCTCGCGCCGGTGCGCGGCATGTTCGCGCCCGGCGATCCGAAGACGACGGTGGATACGATTGTATCGGCCGGCGATTTCGTGATGGTGGAGTCGCGCGGTCTGGGCAAGCTCGCCGATGGGCGCGCCTACAACAATCGCTATGCCTGGGCGCTGGAAGTGCGCGATGGATTGATCTATCGCATCCGTGAATACATGGACAGTCACTACGTTGCAACGCTGTTTGGCGCGTAGACATGGGAACACTGCAAGGCAAGTCGATTATCGTCACCGGCGCTGCGGGTGCAATTGGTTCGGCAACCGCCGCCGTGCTGGCGCGCGAGGGCGCGCGGTTGATGCTGGTCGATGTGAACGGCGAGCAATTGGCCGCACGCGCACAGCAGATTGCCGCGATGGGGGCAGAGGTGCAGGCCGTGCGCGCGGATGTGAGCCGTGGCGAGGAAGTGCGCAGCTTTGTTGAAGCCACGCGGCGCAGCTATGGCCGCGTGGACGGGCTGTTCAACAACGCGGGGGTCGAAGGTCACATCATGCCCACATGGGAATATGATGAAGCCGAGTTCGATCGCATCACGCGCGTGAACGTCAATGGCGTGTTTCTTGGCATGCGGCATGTCATTCCGGTGATGCTGGAGCAGGGCAGCGGGGCCATCGTCAACACGGCGTCGATTGGCAGCGAGCGGGGGCTGGCAGGCGCATGCACCTACAACGCCAGCAAGCATGCGGTGGTGGGGCTCACGCGCACGGCTGCGGCGGAAGCGGGGCCGAAGGGTATTCGCGTCAACTGCGTGATGCCGGGCGTGATCGACACACCGCTGCTCGAATCGGTGCTCGCGCCGATGTTCAACGGCGACATCGCGCTGGGCAAGAAAACGCTGGGCCGCATCTCGCCGCTGGAGCGCATCGGTCAGCCGGTGGAGATCGGCGAGGTGGTGGCGTTTCTGCTGTCGGATGCGGCCAGCTTCGTCACCGGCGCGGCCTGGTCCATCGACGGCGGCGCGCTGTGTACGATTCGGCATTGAACGGGCATTGAACGGGGGACAACAACAATGACGACCCAACGCAATACGCGATATCAATGGCTGCTGATCGGCATATTGAGCGCCAACTTCGGCGTGGTGTTTTTCGACCGCAACGCCTTTGCGTTTCTCACGCCGTTCATCCAGCCCGACATGCAATTGTCGAATACGCAGATCGGGTTGATCGCCGCCTCGTTCGCCTTTGCCTGGGCCATCGCCGGACTGTTCATGGGCAGCCTGTCGGATCGCTTTGGCCGCCGCAAGATGATTCTGGTCGTCGCCACGCTGGTGTTTTCGCTGGCTTCGGTGCTGTCGGGCGTGGCGGGCACGTTCATCGCGCTGCTGGGCGCGCGGATGCTGATGGGCATTGCCGAAGGCGGCATCATGCCGATCACGCAGACGCTGATCGCCGCAGAGGTAGACCCCAAACGGCGCGGTCTGGCGCATGGCATCACGCAGAATTTTGGCGCGAACGTGCTGGCGAATTTCTTGGGGCCCATCGTCATTGTTGCAATGGCCAACGCGGTGGGCTGGCGTCATGCGTTCTGGCTCGTGGCGCTGCCGGGGTTTTTGATGGCGGCGCTGATCGCGCTGTTCGTGCGCGAGCCCACGCATCTGGATCGGCACGAGAAGCCCACGTGGGCGCGAGCCGCTGCGCTGCTCACGGACCGCACGATTCTGGTGTGCATCGTGATGTCGGTGTTCCTCGTGCCTTATCTGGTCATATTCAGCGTGTTCACGCCGCTGTATCTGGTGCAGGTGAAGAACATCGACACGCAGACGATGAGCTGGATCATGTCGAGTTTTGGTCTGGCGTCGATTGCCATTGCGTTTCTGGTGCCGGGATTGTCCGACCGCCTGGGGCGAAAGCCGGTAGCCATCGTTGCCAGTCTGCTGGGCGTGTTCATACCCTTGGGTGTGGTGCTGATCGACAGCACGTCGATGTGGCCTTACTGCTTCGCCATCGCCGCCGGCGCGTCGATCAGCGGCGTGTTTCCGCTGGCGATGGCTACCGTGCCTTCTGAAATCGTCCGGCCCGGGCTCACCGCCACCGCGTTGTCGCTGACGATGGGCATCAGCGAAATCATCGGCGGCGTGCTCGCGCCTTCCCTGGCAGGCAAGGCGGCTGATACCTGGGGGCTGTCGGCTCCGCAGTGGATCATCTTCGGATTGGCCATTGCCACCAGTGTCGCCGCGTTGTTGCTGCGAGAAACCGCGCCGCGCGTGTTGGCGCAGCGTCAAGCGGTTGCGGCACAGTGAATACCGGCATCGAGTTCGACTATCTGATCCTGGGCGCGGGCACGGCTGGCTGCGTGCTCGCCGCGCGATTGTCGGAAGACCCTTCCGTGCGCGTGGCTCTGGTGGAAGCCGGTCCGCCGGATCGGCATCCCTTCATTCATGTGCCTGCGCTGGTGGGCGCGGCGATCTCGCGGCCACAGTTGAATTGGCGTTTTCTCACCGTGCCGCAACCGGCGCTGGATCAGCGCAGCATTGCCGTGCCGCGCGGTCATGTGGTGGGCGGCTCCGGTTCGATCAATGGCATGGTGTATTTTCGCGGCCAGCCCGTCGACTACGACGAATGGGCCGCGGAGGGCTGCGAAGGTTGGAGTTGGCGCGAAGTGCTGCCGTACTTCATTCGCTCCGAAGACAACCCGGACTATGCCGGTTCGCCGTGGCACGGGCAGGGCGGTCCCATTCGCGTGGCGCATATTCCCAAACCCAATGCGCTGAATCGCGCCTTTCTCGAAGCCTTCGAGTCGGTGGGCGGTTATTCGCGCTGCGATGATTTCAACGGCCCGCGACCGGAAGGCTATGGGCCGCGACAGGGCACGATACGCGAGGGGCGGCGTGATTCCAGCGCGCAGGCTTTTCTGGCGCCGGCGCTGTCGCGTCCGAATCTCACGCTGCTCACCGATCATCGCGTGCTGCGATTGCTGGTGGAGAACGGCCGCGTCACCGGCGTTGAAGTGCTGGTGGATGGCAGCAGGCGCTCTTTGCGCGCGCGCGCAGAGACGGCGCTGTGCGCAGGCGCGGTGCAGTCGCCGCAATTGCTGATGCTTTCGGGCATTGGCGATGCGCGTGAATTGAGCGCTTTGAATATCCCCGTGGTGCTCGATCAGCCTTCGGTGGGCGCGAACTATCACGATCATCTGGCGGTGGCGGTGTTGATGGAAACCGCGAACACCACGTCTTACGGCATTTCGCTGCCCACGCTGCCGCGTTCGGCGATGAATCTGCTGCAATACGCCTTCGGGCGGCGCGGTCCGCTGGCGAGCAATGTATTCGAGTCCACCGCGTTCATCCGTTCCGATGAGAGCAAGCCGCACCCGGACTTGCAGATCGTGTTCCAGCCCGCACGGCGCAATCGCGGCACGTTTCCGTTGCCGCTGGGACACGGCTTTGCGATCAGCAGCGTGTCGCTGTATCCCAAGAGTCGTGGACGCATTCGCCTCGCCAGCGCCGATCCGCTGGATGCACCGCTGATCGACCCGAACCTGCTCGGCGAGCCGGAAGACATTGCGCCTTTGTTGAGCGGGCTGCGCCTGTCGCGACGCCTGCTGTCGCAACCCTCGTTTGCCGCCTATCACGGACACGAGGTGTCGCCGGGGCCGCAGGCCGACGATGACGCGGCGCTGGCCGCACATGTGCGCCGCACGTCTTCCACGGTGCATCATCCGGGCGGCTCCTGCCGCATGGGCAGTGATGCGGCCGCCGTGGTAGACCCTCAATTGCGGCTCAATGGCCTTGCCGGCCTTCGCATCGTCGATGGCTCGGTGATGCCGCGCGTGGTCGGCGGCAACACCAATGCGCCCATTGTGATGATTGCGGAGAAGGCGGCGGATTTGATGCGCGGACGAGCACCGCCCGCGCCGCTGAACATTTGATCTTGGGAGATACACATGGCGGCCCAACACAATCGACTCTGGAAAATCGGTGATGTGGAGATTGCCCGCATCGTCGAGCTCAATGGCTGGGAAGACGACATCACGATGCTGCTGCCCGACGCCGATCCGGCCTTCGTGCAGAGCTTCGACTGGCTGCGCCCGCACTTTGCGACGCCGGAAGGCAAGATGATCATCTCCTTTCAGGCTTTCGTGCTGCGCTCCAAGGGCCGCACCGCGATGATCGACACCTGCATCGGCTCCGACCGGCAGCGCGAGTTCGACATCTTCACGAACATGGCCTCCACGTTTCTGGAAGACATGACCGCCGCCGGCTTTCCGCCCGAGTCCGTCACCGACGTGCTGTGCACGCATCTGCACTTCGATCATGTGGGCTGGAACACGCGCAAGGTGGGTGATCGTTTCGTGCCCACGTTTCCCAAGGCGCGCTATCTGTTTGGCCGCCGTGAGTTCGAGCACTGGCAGCATCTGCGCGCCACCAATGGTTATCACCACATGGATCATCTGATCGACGCGATCGATCCGGTGATCGAAGCGGGTCTGGCGGAACTGATCGAACCGGACTTTCAACTCACCGATGAAGTGTCGCTGATTCCAACGCCGGGACACACGCCGGGGCATGTGAGTGTGCTGATTCAATCGCAGGGTCAGAGCGCAGTAATCACCGGCGATCTGATGCACAACCCAATCCAGATTGCCGCGCCGACCCGCGAGGTGCGCTTCGACATGGACAAATCGCGCGGTGCGCAGACGCGAGCCGAATTCGTGCAGCGCTTCGGTGATGCGCCGACGCTGGTGATCGGCAGTCACTTTGCCGAACCCACTGCCGGACATATCGTGCGCGATGGACAAAGCTGGAAACTGAAGACGGAGTAATGCCGATGCCGATTCGACCCGACCTTTCAGGCCAGGCCATTCTGATCACCGGCGCGGCGCGCGGGCTGGGCCGCTCGATGGCGCTGACGCTGGCGCAATGCGGCGCGCTGATCGGCGTCACCGACGTCGATGCGAGTGGATGCGAAGTCGTGGCCGATGACATTGGCAAGGCAGGCGGCAGGGCGCTCGCGCTGCCGGCCGATGTGGCGGTGCGCGCACAGGTGTTGCGGGTGGCCGGCGCATTGGCCGCTGCCAATGGCGGACGGCTCGATGCGGTGGTGAACAACGCGATGCTGCTGCGCTATGAGCCCATCGAACAGGTGAGCGAAGAAACGCTGACGCGGATGGTGTCCATCGGCATCCACGGCAGTTTTTGGGGTGCGCAGGCGTTGCTGGCGCACTACGATGCGCAGCGCGGCGGCGCGATCATCAACATGGCCTCGCCTGTTGCGGAGAAGGGTTTTCCCAATACCGCCGCTTATTCTCTGGTCAAGGGCGCCATTGTCACGTTGACCAAATCACTCGCGGCTGAACTGGGGCCGCGCAATGTGCGCGTCAATGCGCTTGCGCCCGGATCGGTGCCCACTCCCGGCGCGCTGGGCTTGAACGACAAAGCCGAATATGAGCGCCGCACGCGAACCATTCCGATGCGGCGGCTCGGGCGCGAGGAAGACAACGCAGAGGCTTGCGCGTTTCTGCTCAGTCCCGAAGCCTCTTTCATCAATGGTGAGATTCTGCATGTGGATGGCGGCATCGCCGCTGCGGGGTAAGAGCAAATGAGTCAGACGATTCCCGAATTCGACACGGATATTTTCAGCGCCGCATCGGTGCGCGATGCGCGCGCGGTGGATGATCGTCTGCGCGAAACCGCGCCGGTGGTGAAGCTGCCCGGCGAGGATGTGATGATGCTCGCGCGTCACGAGCACGTGGCGGCGGGACTCAAAGACTGGCGCACGTTTTCCTCCACGTCTCGCCCCTGGCACGATCCGGCGTCGGTGCGGCCCGAATTGCTGCTCACCGATGATCCGCCCAAGCACACGCGCGTGCGTGCGGTGATCGCCGATGCGTTGTCGCCAAAGCGTCTGTCGCATCTGGCCGAAGCATTTGCCACCGACGCGCAGGCGCTGGTCGAATCGCTGCGTGTGCGCGGCGGCGAAGTGATCGACGGCGTGGGCGATCTGACGCAACCCTTCGTCTACAAGGTGTTGCCCGACCTGCTCGGCGTGCAACAGCAGGGCCGCGAACACATGGCCGCGTTCGGTCATATGGTGTGGGCGACGATGGGTCCGATGAACACGCTGTTTCATGAAGCGATGCAGGCCACGCCGCCTGAGGTGTTCACTTGGGCCGATGCCAGTTGCAATCGCGAAAATCTTTCGCCGGGCAGTCTGGGCATGGCGATGTATGAAGCCGCCGATGAGGGCAGGGTCACGCTCGATGAGGCCAAGCTGCTGGTGGGTATTCTGTTATCGGCTGCGGCCGACACCACGGTGATCACGCTTGCCAATTGCGTGCGCGCCTTCAGTGAATTCCCCGATCAATATCAATTGCTGCGCGCCGAACCGCGTTTGCTGCGCGCCGCGTTTGAAGAAAGCCTGCGCTGGGATTCCCCCTCGCGAATGGCCGGCCGCATCGCCACGCGCGATGTGGATATCGACGGCTACACGATTCCCGCCGGCACGCGCTGCGGTCTGATGTTCGCTGCCGCGAATCGTGATCCACGCAAGTGGCAATCACCGGACGACTACGACATCCGCCGCAGCAACACGGCCAGTTTGGGATTTGGCTTCGGCGTGCATGCCTGCGTGGGCCGCGTGCTGGCGTTGCTGGAAGCCGAAGCATTGCTCGGCGCGCTGGTCAATCGCATCGAGCGTTTTGAGGCTGCTGGAGCGGCAGAACCGTGGATGACGACGGTGGGACATGGGCCGATCCGGTTGCCGGTGCGGATGCACTACGCCTGAGGAGCGTCAGCGCCGCTTCACGTTGGCTGGTTCTTGCAGCGCTCGCGCTGTCCATCATCTCCATTCGCGCCGCTGAGCCGGAGCAAGCCGCACCCGGCGATTCCCGCGCCGTATTGAGCGCCGAGCAGGTGATACAAATGCTCGACGAGACGGTGGACTGGTATCGGATGCTCGGCACGCAGCAGCAGGCGGCCACGCAACCCAGCGAGTTGCTGATGCTGTACGCGAACCGTCAGGCCACGGACAGCGTGATTGCGCTGGTCTTCGACGTGGCGCATGCCAGCGCGGAATTGCTCAGCAGCCAGGAGACTGCCGCGCAGGAGCAACAGCAGGACCCAGAACAACAGCAACAGGAATCCGGTCAGGAACAGGCGGCGGCTTCCGGTTCGCGCGCCACTGTGCGCGCACGGCTCGACGCCCAACACGATGAGCTGCAAGCGCAGATCAAAGCCGCCAAGGCTGCGTTGCCGGCAACGCAAGGCCGAGAGCTCAGGCGGCAACAGGTTCAGATCGAGGTGCTGCAAGGCGAGCTCGACATGGTCGACGCGCGGCGCAACATGTTGGTGAGCATGTCGCAGTTCGAGCAGCAAAGCGATGCGGAAGGCTTTGGCGCCAACGCATTGAAGGCGCACATCGACGCCATTGCCGCGACGATCCCCAAGGCCGGCGCTGAGTCGCCGCAGGCCGGCACGATGACGCCCGAGACACCCGAGCAGGTGTTGCAGGATCAGCAGCGCGGCATCTGGAGTCTGGCTGCGTCGGTGATGCGCCTGCGCGCCAAGCTGCGCACCATCGATGCGATGAACACCCGCACCGTTCAATTGCAGCAGATGTTCGAGCAGATGCGCGCTCCGGCCCAGCAGCGGCTGCGGGAGTTGGCCGCGCAGGCCGAAGCGCTGTCGGAGCAGTCGCCTGAGGCGACCACGCGAAGTCTGCGCAGCGTTCGCGATCAATACGACACGCTGGCCTGGCTGTTCAATCACACCTCCGCGCTGGTGACTCCGCTGCGCAAGACCGATCTGCTGCTGAATCAGTATCGCCGCAACCTCGACAACTGGAGCGATCAAACGCAGCGTCAACTCACCGATGCGTGGCAAGCCTTGCTGACGCGCGTGGTGGTGTTCGTCGGCCTGCTGGCGCTGGTGCTGGGCGTTGCGCATCTGTGGGAGCGTCTGGTGTATCGCTATGTGCAGGATGGACGGCTGCGCGCGCGCCACATGCTGCTGCGGCGGATTCTGCTGTGGGTGCTGGTCATCGTGATTGCGGTGTCGATGTTCGCCACGGAAATCGGCTCGCTGGCCACCTTCGCCGGATTGATCACTGCGGGCCTCGCCGTGGCGCTGCAAAGCGTGCTGGTGTCCATCGTCGGTTATTTCTTTCTCGTCGGCCGCTACGGCGTGCGCGTCGGCGACCGTGTGCAGATCGGCAATGTGATCGGCGAGGTCGCGGACCTTGGGCTGGTGCGTCTGCATTTGATGGAACTGAAAGGCGAGGGCGCAAAAGTCACGCCCACCGGCCGCGTAGTGGCCTTTGCCAACTCGGTGGTGTTTCAGGCGTCTGGCGGTCTGTTCAAGCAGATCAGAGGCATCGATCTGTCCTGGCATGTCATCACGCTGGTGCTGCCGCGCGAGTCCGATCATGGGCACATGAAACAGCGCCTGATCGACGCCGCCAACGCCGTGCTGCGCGAATATCAGGATGACTTCCTCCGGCAGGCACAAACGATGCAGCGTGATTCTTCCGCGCTGAACGCGGGCGACGTGCGACCGCAAGTGCAATTGCGTTTCTCTGCGGCCAACGTCGAGGCGATGGTGCGTTATCCGGTGACCTCACAGACGGCTGCGGAGATCGACGAAAGGATTTCGCGGGAGTTGTTGGCGGTGGTGGCCAGCGGCGATTCGCCCACGACTGCCGCGTCCATGGCGTGACGCGACGTAAATAACGACGCGAATCTGCCCAGGCGGGCCGTCACTGGCAAATCATTGCTATCGCCGTGGATTCTCCGGGCGGCGGAGCTTTGTAGGCTTCACCGGGTTTCAAGGCTCCAGCCTTTTCCAATTCCTGATCAATTACCAGCAATTCCGAAAGTGCAACCTGATGGCCAGGTTCGAACTCCAGTGACTTCACATAGTCGGCGCGGGCTTCGGGTAGACGCCCTTGGTCGATTCGCATATAGCCGCGCCGCCGATAGATTCTTGCCAAGTCACATCGGTTGTTGGTCATGCCAAGTGACTCGTCGATGATCTGCTCTGACTCATCGAATCGTTGCAGTTGATTCAGAACCGTTACCAGCTCCATGCGCGATGTCATGCTGGTCGGATACAACTCAACGGCAGCGCGCAATTTATCGAGCGCGCTGGCAAGGTCGCCAAGCTCCACCGAGCAATAGCCGCTCGTGTATGCCAAAACCGCTGGTTTCGGAGACACCCATGTTGCCCCATCGGGCGGCACGTTCTTGCGTGCCAACCATTGAATGGCCTGTATGAACTCCGCACGGTTTTCAGCAGCGATGGCGCGCCCGTTCAGCCGTTTGGCTTGTTTTTGCCACACCTTCCACTGCTGATCTGCCTGCTTCCTGATGTTGACACAGGCTTCCCGAGCAACCGGTAGCTGCGCTGGATTCTCCAATTCTTGGCCGGGTATGTCTGGATGGGCTTTGCCGTTCTTGGGCACAGTAAGAACCGGCGTGGGATGTCTGTCCCCGAGAGGATGATCGCGAGCCCAGGATTCAAAGCCCGAGAAATCAAACGCACCAATGTTCGTCGCGGGAATCGTCCAGCCCGGAAGCGCGAAGGCAGCTACGACATATTCATCCAAAAATCCGGCGGCAGCGATGCCTTTGAGAATCTGAAAATAAGGCTCTGTCGTTTCGCGGCCAGTGGCAGATTCATCCATGATGGCCACCATCATCTGGCGGCCTGCAAGCTCGATGGTGAAGTCATCGCCGGAATCATTCGCAGATTTCTTGCGTGCCTTGTCGCGCTGCTGCAAGGCCGCAAGACGCGCACTGCCATAGATCACCCACAGGGCACCGTTGTTCACATTACCGTCGGCTAATATCTCGGGGCCGATCTGCATCTCGTAGTCTTTGGCTTGAGCTACTGAAGATAGACCAACAAGGAATGCCAAAATCAGATTCAGGTGCTTCATGGCCATATTGTGCTGTGTATTTTTGACGGGAAGCGAGGGTGCTACCATATTCCAGAGCCTGTCAGTTCGGAATATAAGCCAATACTGCACCCAATTACACCCATTTCAGAGGGCGGCAGGAATCGAACTGGCGTCTGAAATGCTGTGTTTCGTAGCGTTCAGGTGAGCGCCTGTCTGGGGAATGGCTACGCAGCCACCCCCTGGCGCTGAACGATAGGCCGTACCTTGCCGCCTCGAAAACGCTTTCGAGCCTGCCACATGTCATACGCGCCTTGCATCGAGTACCACATCCCCGGCGTGGTCCCCAGCGCTTTTGCCAGCCGCAAATCCATATCCGGGCTGATGCCGGCATTTGCGCCCAAGATACGGGCAAGCGTGACGCGGTTTACACCCAGGCGTTTGGCCGCATCGGTCACACTGACCTG
>JAITMN010000057.1 GCA_031277355.1 Nevskiaceae bacterium
GCGAAGATATTGCGCACTTCCAGCTTCAGTTCCATGCTCTGATTGAACAGGCTCACCGCTTCGCGGGCCACGAAGTCCACGCGCATGCCCGGCGACTCCCTCACATCCGGCCACGAACCGCCGGCGCGGCTGGTGATGCGATCACTGGCATACGACAGCATCAACGTCTGTTGCGACACGCGCCCCTGATTTTCGAGGCCAAATTCCAGATTCACCAGATGATCCGACTGCCCCGTGAGCGCGCTGCCATCCACGAAGTAATCCGGGGCTGGGCGGGTGGTGTTGGCAAGGCCGAATATCTGCACCGTATCGCTTTGCCCAACCTGTAGCGCGGATTTAGTCCAGGTGTAGTTGCCGATCAGCACCGCGCGGCGCGAGGCAAGGAATTCCGACTGTGTATCGAAGTCGAAATGCTTCTCGAATTCCAGCTCCGCGCCATACAACTGCGCCGAAGGCGCATTGGCGAAGCTGGTCACCGGCGAATCGCCCTCCGGATAAGTGGTGTAGGTCTCAATGGGTTTGTCGATGTTCTTGTAGAACGCACCGAAAGACACTTTCTGCCTGCCGTTGAAATACCACTCATAGCGCGCATCGACGTTCGTGAACTTGCTGTCGGTCAGCAGCGGATTGCCCAGATAGGCACGCACCGCCTCCGGGTCGTAGTAGCGCTGAAACATCAATTCGCGGAACTGCGGACGCGCCAGCGTTTGCGAAGCGCTGAAGCGCAACTGCATGTCATTGTCGAATCGCCACGTCAGCGTTGCGGCGGGCAGGAAATAGTCGTTGCCAAGGTCCGTTCCCGAACCGGAATTCGTCTGCGTGTTGAAGACCTGAACCGGGCTTACCTGCTGCTTCGCATTTTCGTAACGCACGCCCACGCTCAGATCGAGCGCCTCGCTCAACGCCACCTGCCCTTGCAGATAACCGGCGTAGGTCCGCAATCCGGCGGAAAACTTCGGATCGCTTTCCGTCGTTTCGATCAGGCCGATGCCGTAGTACTCGATCACCGCCGAGCCGAGCAGGTAATCGGGACGAAACATTCCCACCGCCGACGGAAACGTGGACGGCGCGCGAATCTGGAACTCGCGGCGCGTGGAATCGCGGGTGGTATCGGCAAAGTCGACGCCAGCCTGCACCACGACATCCGGCATCACGCGCCAGGTCATGTCGAGTCCCGCCGACACCTGATCCTCGCCCAGATCGGAGAACACGATATTGGCGAAGTTGCGATTCTGGCCGCTGAGCCGGTTCACGAAGTATTCGCCATAGGGATCGGCAGCGATGTTCGTGCGCGCATAACCCATTGTCAGCTCATAAGGCGCGTTGCGACTGGTGCGCGAGTACGCCGCACGACCGTCGAGGGATATCGAATCAAAGCGCATGCCGCCGCTCAACTGCGTGCTGAGCAATTCGCGCTCATACCATGCCGTGCCCTGCTCGATGAAATCCCAATCCGAATAGGTGATGTTCCAGCGGCCCGCGCCCAGACTCGCCTCTTTCAACGTGTCGTGAATGTACACATTGGTCCAGCGCAACCGGGCGTCATTGCCGGTTTCAAGGCCCAGCCCAAACATCGCATTGGCGATCAGGTGGTTGTCGGTGATGACGGTGCGATAGTCCTTGTTGGGCATGCTCAGGTCCGAGTTGCCCGGAGTCTGCGAGGTGTTATCGCGCGTGCGCCAGTCGTTGCTGTAGCCTGCGGTGGCGATGAGGCCCAGCCGCGTATCGCCGATCATCCACGTATTGCCGCCGGTGATCGAACCCGAACCATTGGCCGGCGTACTGCCCATGTGTTGCACCAGCCCATTGGCCGGGCTGACGAAGGTCTTGGCAATTTCCGTCGCGTTCACCGCACCGGCGCTGATACGCAGTCCGCTGTTGAAGAAATCCTGCAGCGGCTGCGACAGACTGCGATTGCCATAGCCGGTCCAATCCCCGCTGCTGCCATAGTACGTATAGCCTGTATTTCCAGTGGTTTCGCTGTCGCCGCTGACGCCTGCGCTCACATTGAGAAACGCCGTCTTCGGAATCGACAGCGTGGTGAGGTTGATCACACCGCCGCCGAATTCACCGGGAAAGTTCGCCGAGTACGTCTTCTGCACCAGCGATGAGGCAATGATGTCCGTGGGAAACAGATTCAGCGGCACAGCGCGGCGCAAAGGCTCCGGGCTGGGCAGCGGCGAACCGTTCAGCAGCGCCAGCGAATAGCGATCACCGAGTCCGCGAACGTAAACGAAGCCTCCGCCCACCACGCTCAGACCCGTGACGCGCGACAGCGCGCCGGCAATGTCGCCCTCGCCCGTGCGCGCCAGATCATCGCTCGACAGCAGCGACACCACCTGCGTGGTGGTGCGCTCCACATTGCCTTCGCGGTTGCCGAGCACGACCACTTCACCGCCCGGCACCTCCACTTCCACCGCTTCCACCTGCGTGGACTCACCGCCGCCGGCCTGCGCGTCTGCCGCTGCGGGGGCCGTCACCTCCTGCGACAACCCCACGCGCGCCGAACACGCGATGGCCAGATACACACCCCATCTGACTGTGCTGCGCATACGCAACTCAATCTTCCAGCGACGGCAGCGACCGGCAGGCCGAGCCGGTGGCGGAGAACGTGACCGTGGAGGAATTGCAGGTCCAACCTGCGTACCAGGTATCGCTGGCGTCCTTCACCGCGCCGACATAGTTGGTGGCGTCGAAGCGCTCATCGATGCTCGTCGGATCAGTGGCCGTTGCAGCCGCCTCGTTCGCGCCATCGATGAAGGTGCTCGTGAGCGTGGAAACAAAGCTCGCATTGTTGTTGCCGTCCGCAGCGTTGAAGATCGCGGCCACCTGATCGGCCGTCACACCGCCATCACCGGCGCGAAACGCGCTGGCCGCAGTGAACAGCACCGACTTGAACACCGGCGGACCCTGCTTGCCCACCGCCGCATTGGCGGTGAGAAACGCCGGACCGTCGATGCGCAGCGCCGTCATCGGCGTGGTCAGCACGCCATTGATCAGCGCCACGTCAGCCATGCCGCGCAAACGCAGCGCGGCGCCGTTTCCGGTGGTGGCGTTGCGATGAATGAAGGTGAAGTTCGCCAGCTTCAGGAAAGTGCGCGGCTGTTGATCTTCTTCGGTGGTAGGGTTGGCTTCGGGGCTGTCGAGCTCGATCATCGAATCGGCCGCGCCGGAAGTCTTCTGCACGCCGATCACATACTGAATCGTGCCGCGAAAGCCGGTGTCCACGTCCACGGTGTCGTCATCCGCGCCGGTCACCACCATGTTGCGCAGGTTCGTCGCGCCGCCGAAAATTTCAAAGCCATCGTCGGAACTGTTGTGCGCTTGAATGTGGTCGATCACCGTGCCGCTGCCGGTGCCGCCCAGCGTCAGCGATTGCAGTTCGCTATTGCCTTCGAGCACATAGCCGGAATAGCGAATCTGCACATAGCTCATGCGGCCACTGCTGTCTTCGGGCAACGCGCCACCGAAATACGCCGGTTGCACCGCGCCTTCGGTCTGGCGCTCGCAATTGGCGCTGCCCGGCGTTGCGCCCGGATCAACGGTGCAATCGGTGACCGGCGCACGCCCCAGCAGCACCACTCCACCCCACTGCCCCTGACCATCATCATTGGCAATACCCAGCACATTGTCGCGGCTGGTGAACACGATGGGCCGCTCGGCAGTTCCCACGGCTCTGATCTGATTGCCGCGATTCACCGCAAGCCACGACACGCCCGTCTTCGCGAACACGATCACGCCGGGATCGACGGTGAGCGTGATGCCCGCGCCGCCCGTGGCTCCCAGATCATTGCCCACATCAACGCGGCCATCCATCGCATACAGAACGCCCGGAATCCGCGTCAGCGTGCTGCTGGCGGTGAAGCGTTCCGGCAACACGCAAACGCGGTATTCGCCGGTGGGTCCGCTAATCGTGCCATCGTCGGTGAGGCCCGGATTGTTCGCAACCGTGGGACAACCTGCCGCCGGCGTCACCAGTGTTTCCACGGGCGGTGGTGGTGGTGGAGGATTTTCCGTGCCACCGCCGGATGGCGGCGGATTGTTGATCGTGATGTTACCGCCGGAACCCGGCGATGAAATTTCATCCGCGCCGCACGCAGCCAAACCCGCCATCACGGCACTCGCAACCGCCATTCGAACCATGTTCATCGCTCAACTCCCAGGTGAGACATCGGAATGGCCCGGGAGGATGAGCGTGCAAGGTTGCAGCTTTGTTACGCGCAGATGTCAGATCGTTGACA